>JAFAGE010000127.1 GCA_023423015.1 Bacteroidota bacterium | reverse complement strand
GGCTTGTACCCTCATTGCTTGCTCCGGTAATTCCTCCATATCCCGACCAGTTGCACGCCACAAAAAGCGCATCGTCAGTATAAACGTCTTCAACATTGCGGCCGGTGATATCAAAAAGCTGCCAGTCGTAGTCGTCTGCCAGGTTGTTTGGGGTAATTTCAAAACCGAGGGTACCTCCCACATAGCAGGTGAACCGGTACCAATAGGGGTTTACGTCGGTAAAAACCGTTTCACTACAGGGCACCGGAACTTGTCTGCCTCCACAGATAGGCACTGTAGATTGGGCAAAATCGGTTGATCCACAGACCGGAAAGGCTGTAGACGCATTTTGTCCCAAAGCAGAGCAGGAAGTTTGGGCGGTAAGCTGGTTTATCAGGAATACTGCAGAAAAGGCCAGCAGTACAGAGGCTTTTCTCATTGTTGCAAGATGCGTGAAATAATCAATTTTTAAAACTCCGGCTCGGGCCTTTTTCGTACCTTCGCGCCTCAAATTTTCAGGCTAATGATATCAGTGAACAATGTGACCCTTTCGTTTGGAAAACGGGTTTTATTCGACGAAGTTAACCTCAGTTTCAGCAAAGGGAATTGTTACGGCGTTATAGGCGCGAACGGTGCCGGTAAATCAACCTTCCTCAAAATTCTTTCAGGTGAAATCGAACCGAACAAAGGTACGATTGATATCACCCCGGGAGAACGTATGGCTGTGTTGAAGCAGGATCAGTTCCAGTACGACGAACAGACCGTGCTGAACACCGTTATGATGGGGCATAGAAAATTGTGGGATGTGATGCACGAACGCGATGCCATTTATGCCAAGGCCGACTTCACCGAAGAAGATGGTATGAAAGCAGGCGAACTGGAAGCAGAATTCGGTGAAATGGGCGGATATACGGCCGAAAGTGACGCTGCAAGCCTGCTCAGCGAGCTCGGTGTGTTTGAAGATATGCACCAATCGCTCATGAAAGATATTCCCGGTGCGCTCAAAGTACGGGTGCTCCTGGCACAGGCGCTATTTGGAAATCCTGATATTCTGATCCTCGATGAGCCTACCAATAACCTCGACGTTCAAACCATAGTATGGCTGGAAAACTTCCTCGCCAGCTACGAGAACATCGTGATCGTTGTTTCGCACGACAGGCACTTTCTCGACGCCGTGTGTACACATGTGGCCGATGTTGACCGTCAAAAAATTAAGATATATACCGGCAACTACACCTTCTGGTACGAGTCGAGCCAGCTCGCCGCACGCCAGCTGACCGACAAAAACAAGAAGATGGAAGAAAAACGCAAAGATCTGCTGGAGTTCATCGCACGCTTTAGCGCGAATGCATCGAAATCCAAGCAGGCTACATCGCGTAAAAAGGCATTGGAAAAACTGGTTATTGAAGAAATTACTCCCTCTAATCGTAAATATCCCGGCATTGTATTCAAACAACTCCGCGAAGTGGGTAACCAGATCCTGAACGTGGAAAAACTTTCGAAGGCAGCTGATGGTAAAGTGCTGTTTAAGGATGTTAGCTTCACAGTAAATAAAGGCGATAAAATCGCGATAGTCTCCGACGATCAGACTGCGGTAACCGCTTTCTTCGAAATCATCAATGGAGAAATGGCTGCCGATTCAGGAAAATTCGAATGGGGTTCTACCGTGTCGAAAGCATACCTGCCGAACGATAATTCAAAATACTTCACAGAAAATCTCCCCCTCATGGAGTGGCTGAGGCAGTTCGTTCCGCCTCATGTTACGGATGTTGATGAGCCGTTCCTACGCGGATTCCTCGGAAAAATGCTTTTCAGCGGCGACGAAATCCTCAAAAAGACAGGTGTTCTTAGTGGGGGAGAAAAGGTGCGCTGTATGATCAGCCGCATGATGCTCCAGGATCCTAACGTGGTAATACTCGACGAACCTACCAACCACCTTGATCTTGAATCCATTCAGGCGTTCAACGAAAGCATGACGAATTTTAAAGGCATTGTTCTAATCAGTTCACATGACCACACCTTCCTCCAGACAGTGGCCAACAGGATCATCGAATTGACACCAAATGGAGCAATAGACAAGCTCATGACTTTCGACGAATACCTCGAATTCAAAAATGCTGCAAAATTGCAGGTGGCCTAGAAACAATAAAAGCCTTGTTTTCACGCTATTAGGTAAATCGTTTTTTGTTCGTCCGGATATTGATATGGTGCCTGCTGACGCAGGCATTGACGCTGACTGCTTTTGCCCAGGTACGCCGGGATGAAAAACCCTTGTCAAACCTCCGTAACAGGCTGATTGCCGTGAATGTAGATGCTGTCAACATCGATAGCCTCAGCATCATTCCTAATACTTTTTCCATCGAGGGTGTTCCCGCTGGCCATTACCAGGTCGACTTTGTCAATGCCCGCCTTGTGTGGATCACCCGTCCTCCCCTGGACTCGGTGATGGCCCGCTACCGTGTGTTTAATGTGAAATTGAACGCTAAAGCGCAGCGTATGCAGTTCGACACGGTCATGAACAAGTTTATGGGTCAGCCATATACACCGGATTATGCACAGAGTTCAGGAAGTGGATTTTTCGACTTCGGCAACATCACCTACAATGGCAGCTTCGGGCGAGGAATATCATTCGGTAACAGCCAGGATGCCGTTGTTACTTCAAACCTCAACCTTCAGCTGAACGGCTACCTCGCAGATAGTATCGCAATAGCTGCTGCGATTACCGACAACAATATCCCCATCCAACCCGATGGCACGACGCAGCAGTTAAATGAGTTTGACCGCATTTTCCTTCAATTCAGTAAACGTAACTGGCAATTAAGCCTGGGAGATATCGACATCCGCCAAAACGGTACATACTTCCTTTCGTTTTACAAAAGGCTACAAGGGATTTCATTTGAAACCCGAACACGTATCAGTGATAATATTTCCAACAACACACTTGTGAGCGGCTCGGTCGCTAAGGGAAAGTTTACACGCAACATCATCGAACCACAGGAGGGCAACCAGGGGCCATACAGGCTAACGGGTGCGAATAACGAATTCTTCTTCGTGGTACTCGCCAACACGGAACGTGTATACATGGATGGCGAGCTGTTACAACGCGGCGAAGACCAGGATTACGTGATCAACTACAACACCGCCGAGATTGCATTCACACCGAAAAGGATGGTAACGAAAGATAAGCGTATACAGGTAGAGTTTGAATATTCTGACCGCAATTACCTGAACGCAAACCTCTATGCGTACAATGAAACCGACATCAGCAAAAAGGTGAAAGTGAAAGTGGGTGCATTCAGCAACAGCGATGCTAAAAACTCACCCATCAATCAAACACTGGATCCTTCGCAAAAAAGATTTCTCGATACTCTCGGCGACAACATCAACCAGGCGTTCTATCCCTTTGCAGCCCTTGATACGTTTGCAAGCGGTAAAATTCTTTACCGCAGAATGGATACGCTCTACAACAATGGATTGTCGAGGGATTCTATTTACATTTTTTCTACGCACCCCGATAGTGCAATGTATAATCTCTCGTTTATTGAAGTTGGCCAGGGATTTGGCAACTACGTTCCTGATCTGAACGGTGCGAACGGAAAGGTATACCGCTGGATTGCACCTGTGAATGGAGTGAAGCAGGGTTCGTATGAACCTGCCGTTTTTCTTGTTACTCCAAAAAAGCAACAGGTTGTTTCGGTGGGAGTAGACTACGCCATGAACGCGTCTACCGTTGTGAACACCGAAGTAGCAATGAGTAATTACGACGTAAATAGTTTTTCGCGTCGCGATAAAACCAACGACCGCGGCTTCGCAGGCAAAGTAACGTTGAAGAATATACAAAACATCGGTGGCGCGTCTTCAGGCAAAAAATTGACAACAGATGTAGGCTACGAATTTGTGGAAGCTTTATTTAAACCTCTTGAGCGGTTGAGAAATATCGAATACACCCGCGACTGGGGATTGGCGCTGCGGGTAGATCCCGCTGATGAGAAAATTGTAACTGCAGGTGTACAACTCGAAGACCGCCGGGCGAATGCATTGCGTTACCAGTTTACCACCTACAACCGCAGCGATGGATTTAGTGGCATCCGTAATGCGCTTACGCACATCCAGGATATAGGTGGCTGGAAATTCAACAACGTGTTCAGCATCTCGAATATCAGTTCCGCTACAGACAAAGGGTATTTCCTGCGGCCGACACTTGGTGTAACGAAAATTCTGAAGTCGCTTCTCAACTACCAGTTTTCAGCAGGCTACTCGATGGAGCATAATGAAGTGCATAACAGGTTTAGCGATTCAGTATCGCCGCAGAGCTTTTCGTTCCAGGTGATCCAGGCAGCCATAAAATCTTCTGAAGAAAAGATGAACCGCTGGGGAATAAGTTATTTCACACGCGAAGATGCTTATCCGATCGGCAAAGATCTTAAACGTTCCGATCGCAGCCAGAATATTACGCTCAGCACCGAGCTGATGAAAAACGAAAGGCATCAGTTTCGGTTCAATGCAACGTATCGTAATCTCAAAGTATTAAACTCTATCCGTCCCGAAGTCAAAGGCGATAACAGCTTACTTGGCCGCGCAGAATACCAGGTGAATGAGTGGAATGGAATGCTTACCGGCAACATGCTGTATGAAGTAGGAGCGGGACAGGAGCAGAAGCGCGATTTTGCCTTTCTCGAAGTTCCCGCTGGCCAGGGTGAATACACATGGATAGATTACGACAATAACGGTATTCAATCCCTCAATGAGTTTGAAGTTGCCTTGTTCCAGGATCAGGCAAAATATATTCGCATCTTTACTCCCACAAACCAGTTTGTAAAAGCCAATTACAACACGTTCAACTACAGCATTGGATTAAATCCACGCGCGGCAATGGATCTCACCAAAACGCGTGCTGTTGGCAAGCTGCTTTCACGCATCAACCTGCAATCTTCGTTACAGATAAACAAGAAAGAACTCGCGCGTGGACTGGTTCAATTTGATCCATTCAAATCGCCGTTAAATGATACATCGCTGATTACACTGAACTCTGTTTTCATCAATACGTTTTCATTCAACCGCTTCAGTTCGAAATGGGGAGTAGACGTAAACAATGCGCGCAATGGAAGTAAATCGTTGCTTACTTATGGCTATGAATCGCGCAAGCTCGACGAATGGAGCGTTCGTGGGCGATATAATATTTCAAAATCCATCCTTCTCGACCTGACTGCAAAATCCGGCATCAATGTACTTTCATCTACGAACGTGAAATTTGACAATCGCAACTACCGGATCAGCCAATCGTCGCTCGAGCCTCGTATTACCTTTACGCGTGGAGGAAACTTCAGGGTGGTTTCTGGTTATCGTTATGCCGATAAAGCTAATTCTGTAGGAAGTGAAGAGCGCTCCATCTCAAACTCTGTGAATACAGAAATTAAGTACAACATTCTTCAGAGCACTTCTTTATTGGGCAAGTTTACTTATAACAAAATCAGCTTCTCATCTCTCGACGCATCTCCGAACACGAACAATACGGCGTCGTACATTATTCTCGACGGATTATTGCCCGGGAAGAACTTTCTCTGGAATTTCGACGTCAGCAAGCGCTTATCAAAGAGTCTTGAAATGAATATCCAGTATGAAGGCCGGAAGCCTGGAGCATCAAAGGTGGTGCATATCGGCCGCGCTGCGATAAGGGCGTTATTATAGTGAGAAGTCAGCGGTGGGAAGTGAGAAAATTGTCCAGTTCACCTTTCACCTTTCACCGCTCACCTTTCACCAAAAAAAGGCCGGCATTTTGCCGACCCATTTTTTTCTATTTACTAGAACGAATATTAATTGCTCCTTATCCGAACAATCCGCCCTTCTTAAGTTCCCTTACGCCTTCGCCGATTTTGAAACCGTTGTGATAGATAGAAATTTTATAGTTACCTCTTTTGAAATCCTGGTCTTGTTTCCAGGCAAATTCAACATGTTTTTTCTTACCGGCTTCAATGTCTACAGGAATTCTGGCTGTGAATGGTTTTTCACCTTCTTCACGCGTAGTGAATGTGCCGGAACCGAGCGACTGAACGTTTACAGGCAAACCATCAGGTCCAACGATTGACACATATATTTCAGTAGATCCTGTTTCTGCAATACGGTTGTCTACGTCGAAAGCAATAACCAGTTTATCAACTTTCTTCGCTTTGCTGGTTACTTTCTCTTTACCGTTACGCTCGTTGATCGGCGTGATGGTAATACCGTAAGCGTTAAGTGTAGAGGCTATGCTCACTTTGTCTTCAAGACCTTTTTTCACTGTTTCAAGTGTATCTCTTTGCGAGCGGTATGTGTCTCTTTCTACAGTAACAGCTGCTTTCTCGGTAGTGAGTGTTTGATTTTCCTGTGTAAGGCGGGCAACTTCCTGTTCGAGGTTTCCGATTTTGTCGTTCAGCTCAGCGATCAAAGTTTCAGCCTGTTTCTTTTCAGCAGCAGTGATCTTTTGTTTCCTTAAGATTCCGTTGATCTGGCTCTTCAGCTTCGAAATTTCTGAATTACTTTCGGTGAGTTGTCCTTCGAGTTCATTATTAAATCCAGTTAATGAGTCTAACCTTGCCAGTGAAGCATCGAAGCTTTTCTGGAGTTCGTTCTTCGAAGAATCAACCATTACATATTGCGACTGCAACTGGGTCATTGCCTGGTCGTTCTTATTCTTGTCCCATAAAAAATAACCCCAGGTTCCAAGGATACCCACAGCCAGCAGCCCGATGATAAGATTTTTCGAATCTCTACGGGGAGGAGGAGTGCTTTGGGGTGAAGCTGATGGATAATTGCTTGTGCTCATAATGTGTTTTTTTGTTTGATACTGGTATAATCGTAAAATTATATCGTTTCGCGCATAGGTTTGGCCAAAACCGTGCCAATAGGGGATATTTAGTTTTTAACGTATGTGTAAAACTAAAGAACATAATGGCCTGCAATGCCTCAACAAAGCACCTAATGTGAATAACGTCTTCAGCGTCATGGCTGATTATTTTGGTTTAATATTGCGCGTTTTAAACAATTTTTAAGAGAGGATGTCTGCCGATAAAATTCTGAACGACTGGAAAAAGAAGCTGTTCAAACCGATATACTGGCTTGAAGGAGAAGAAGACTTTTTTATAGACCGGGTTGTACATTATGCCGAGCATAACATCCTCACCGAATCAGAAGCCTCATTCAACCTGACCATCTTCTACGGTAAAGACGCTTCTTGGGCCGATGTGGTTAACGCGTGTATGCGTTACCCGATGTTCGCCGAGCGGCAGGTGGTTATTCTGAAAGAAGCTCAGCAGATGCGCGACATCGCAAAGCTGGAAGGCTACGTTGAGAAGCCACTCGCTTCAACCGTATTCGTGGTGTCGTACAAAGAGAAGAAGGTAGACGGAAGAAGCAGGCTTGCCAAACTGCTGAAGGAAAAAGGGGAGTTGCTCTCTACCAAAAAAATGTATGACAGCCAGCTGCCGGAGTGGACCTCAGAGCTGGTTCAATCCAAAGGATATTCCATTCAGCAAAAAGCGTTGTTGCTGATCGTTGACCATATAGGCAACGATCTGAACCGCATCCAGAATGAAATAGACAAATTGCTGGTGAACCTCGGTTCCCGGAAAACCATCACAGAAGACGACGTTGAAAAATACGTAGGCGTGAGCAAGGAATACAATCCGTTTGAATTGCAAAACGCGCTTGCCCGACGCGACCTCCCGAAAGCTATCCGCATTATCAATTATTTCGAAGCGAATCCCAAAGCAGCTCCTATCCAACTCGTGCTTCCCACGCTCTATACACTCTTCAGCAAAACCTACATGGCATTGTCGCTGAGTACAGGCGACGAAAAGGCCGTTGCCGCTGCCATTGGAGTGAGCCCATTTTTTGTAAAAGATTATCTCACCACCGCCCGCAACTATGCATTTGAAGGAGTGGAAAATGCGTTGCTGTTGCTGCATCACTACAACCTGCGAAGTGTAGGCGTAGGCGACACAGGTACTCCCGATGCTGCACTCATGAAAGAGTTGGTGGCAAAAATTATGGCTAAAGCTTAGTGTGTATTCGACAGTAGCTTAAGTGTTTCTTCCTGGTCGCGCGCCAGTTGTGCTTTGAGGGCATCAAGTCCGCTGAATTTTTGTTCCGGCCTGATAAAATGTTCCAGGTACACACGCAGCGTTTTGCCATAAATGTCTTCCGAAAAATTGAACAGGTGCACTTCGATTGTTTTTCGGGTACCATCTACTGTGGGTCGAACGCCGATGTTCATCATCCCATTTAAAGGCTTATCCGGAAATTTTCCATCCGCCGTTGCAATCTTCACCTGTACGGCATAAACACCATTAACGGGAATCAGTTTGTCTTCACTGATCACCTGCAGGTTTGCTGTGGGAAATCCAATTGTTCGTCCGCGTTGGTCGCCCCGAACAACAATGCCGTCGAAGAAGTATGAATAGCCAAGGAGTTCATTGGCGAGCTTAATGTCGCCGGAATTCAGCTTTTCACGAATTCGTGTACTGCTCACCGCGTTGTGCGAAATCACATGTTGGGGAATCTCCTTCAATTCAAACAAACCTTTGCTGCTGTAGGTTTCGAGCAGTTTGTAATCGCCTTCCCTGTTTTTCCCGAACCTGTGGTCGTATCCAATGATCACTACGGCGGGGCGAAACCGTGCATACAGGAATTGTTCAACATAATTTTCCGGCGATTGCTCAGAAAAAGCTTTCGTGAAGGGAACAATTACGAGGCGGTCTATTCCTTCTTTTTCAAACAGCAATGCCCGTTCTTCGATAGTGTTGATCAGCTGAATTTTCTCGCTCTTTTCCGTCACAATCTTGCGTGGATGCGGGTTGAACGTGATGATTACCGTTTCTCCGTGAACCCGGTTGGCTTCCGACCGTAGCAGCTCCAGGATCTTGCAGTGGCCCTGGTGCACTCCGTCGAACGTGCCAATGGTGATCACTGCGTTGTTAAAAACAGGGAGTTGTTCAATATCTGTGTACACCTTCATATGCGGGACGCAAATATACCCCTCACTTTTAACTATATTTGCGCCTCAACAGCACCGCGAATGAGCCTTTATTCCCAGCGAGGAGTTTCTGCACAAAAAGAAGACGTACACCTGGCAACGAAAATTCTCGATAAAGGCCTTTATCCACACGCATTTTGTAAACTGTTTCCCGACATCCTGGTTGGTGATGATAAATGGGTAAATGCCATGCACGCTGATGGTGCAGGAACAAAAAGTATTCTCGCCTATCTGTACTGGAAAGAAACGGGCGACATTACCGTGTGGCAAGGCATTGCACAGGATGCCATCGTGATGAACCTCGACGATCTGCTTTGTACCGGCATTACCGACAATATTCTATTCTCGTCTACCATCGACAGGAATAAACGTATAATACCTGCTGAGGTGCTCACGGCAATCATCGAGGCCACCCAGCATTTTTTTGAAACCATGAGTTCCTATGGGGTGCATATTCATTACCTCGGCGGCGAAACTGCCGACGTGGGAGACGTGGTAAGGACGATTGCAGTGAACGGAACCATGACTGCCCGCTGGCCAAAAGATAAACTGATTACCAACGACCTCATCGGGGCAGGCGATGTGATTGTGGGATTTTCAAGTTCAGGGTCCTGCACCTACGATCCGGTGTACAACAGCGGAATAGGAAGTAATGGCCTCACCAGTGCGAGACACGACGTGTTGTCACCCGAATACCGGAAACAGGAAGATACCTATGATCCTGGCCTTCCCGGGTCGGTTACTTATATCGGCAAGCACAAGTTAACCGACCAGGTATCTATACCCGAAAACGGGCAAACAATAGAAGCAGGTAAGTTGTTGCTGTCGCCCACCCGCACTTATGCGCCATTAGTTAGGGATATGCTGGCGCAACATTTTGGGGAGATTCACGGGATGATTCATTGCAGTGGCGGGGGCCAGACAAAATGCCTGAAATATCTGCCCGGCAATTACAGGATTGTTAAAGATAATCTGTTCGAGCCGCCCGTGATATTCAACATGATCAGTGAAGCTTCGGGGTCGGATGACCGCGAAATGTACCAGGTTTTCAACATGGGGCACCGTTTGGAAGTGTTTACTACCGCAAAAGCAGCTAAAGACCTGATAAAAATTGCTGACAATTATGGTATTGGCGCGAAAGTGGTAGGTAGAGTAGAGGATGGTGAAAGGAAAGAGCTGGTACTAAAAGTTAAGGGCAAAGAGATAATGTATCGTTAAGGGTTCAACGAAGATTTCAAATCATATTCAACCTTTTTCGGCAAACACTATGAACTGTGAAAAGCGCGTATTACATTTGTCTCAGTTCCGGTAGGAAATGATTTTCAACACTACCCTTTGCAACTTCCCCTGAACTTTTAGCGACTTGCTGATTGATCCTGTACCCGTAGGATTTGTCAATTTTTATATTCAGATATGAGACAGCTCAAAATTGCTACACAGATCACCAATAGGGATTCCCAGGCGGTTGAGAAGTATTTACAGGAAATTTCGAAGATTTCGATGATTACTCCGGAAGAGGAGACAGTTCTCGCGCAACGGATCAAGATGGGTGATCAAAGAGCATTAGACAAGCTGGTGCAGGCCAACTTACGTTTCGTGGTATCTGTTGCTAAGCAGTACCAGCACCAGGGCCTTTCTCTTAGTGACCTGATCAACGAGGGTAACCTCGGTTTGATAAAAGCAGCCCAGCGTTTCGATGAAACCAAGGGTTTTAAGTTCATTTCATACGCAGTATGGTGGATCCGCCAGTCCATTCTACAGGCGTTGGCAGAGCAGGGTAGATTAGTCCGCCTGCCTCAAAACAAAATTGGCACGTACAACAAGGCAAATAAAGCCTACATGGCTTTTGAGCAGGAACATGAAAGGGAACCCAGCACAGAAGAACTTGCTGAGTTACTCGAAATGAGCGAAACCGAAATCAACAACATTTTCCAGAGCAACACCCGGCACACTTCCCTTGATGCACCTGTGCACGAAGCAGAAGACGTAGCCATGGGCGATCTCCTGGAAGGTGGCGATGACACCGACGACGATGTGATGAAGGATTCGTTGAGAAACGAAATCCGCCGCGTTCTGAAATCGCTCAGTCCACGCGAAGCTGAGATCGTAAACGCCTATTTCGGTCTCGACGGCGAAAACGGCGTAACTATCGAACAGATCGGGCAGAAGTACGATCTTACGAAGGAACGCATCCGCCAGATCAAGGAACGCGCTATCAAGCGCCTCCAGAAAGCCCGCTACAGCAACGCGCTCAAGGCATATCTTGGATAATATTTACCTGCGGTTAAAAGTCCGCCCGGAAGGCCCGCCTGAATAAGGTGGGCTTTTTTGTGGGGCAATGCCCTTTGCTCCAAACTGTTAATTCTTCGCATTCTACCCTTATCCCGTCGTAACTTTGCAGGTTAGTTGGGAAGCGTCGTTGCCAACATTGCGTATATTACCATATGCCGTTTGCCGTTTCCCGGCACTGCCGATTGCCGTTTGCCGGCATTGCCGTTTGCCGGCATTGCCGTTTCCCGATTGCCTTTGCCGTTTTTGAATCAATAGCATGAAATTTAACCATCACTGCCTGGTATTGCTGTTTACGTTAATTTTCGCGGCGTGCGAAAAGGAAATAAAGTTCACTCCCGACGAAAGCGAACCAAAACTGGTTGTGGACGCTACCATCGAAACGGGTTCGCTGCCCGTCGTGTACCTGAGTAAAAGCCTGAACTATTTCAGCAAAATCAGCATCGATAAGCTTGTCAATTCCGTAGTACGCGGCGCAAAAGTGGAGATGTCGAACGGCACACAAACATTTCCATTGCACGAGATAGGTATTCCGCTTACAGAGAGCGATACCCTCTTTTATTATTCCTTTGATTCAACCAATGCTTCTGCAATGTTTCGCGGCGTGGAAGGTGAAACATATACCTTATCCATTGAAACCGACGGCGGACAGTATTCCGCCACCACCACGATTCCCGTACTCACCAAACGGGTAGACTCGTTGTACTATGCCGAAAACGTGGACCGCGAGGATTCATCGAAAGTGGTTTTGTACGGTAAGTTTACCGACCCTCCGGGCTATGGGAATTACATCCGCTTTTTTACCAGTGTAAACAGCGGGCCATTTAACCCGGGATTGAATTCGGTGTTCGACGACCAGATCATTGATGGAAAATCGTACTCAATCCAGATTGAACAGGGAGTAGACCGTAACAGTGAAATAGATTTTGAAGAATACTCCTATTTCCACAAGGGCGATAACATCATCGTCAAGTTCTGCAACATCGACAAAGGGGTGTTCGATTTCTGGCGCACAATGGAATATTCCTATTCCAGCATCGGCAACCCGTTTTCGTCGCCAACGAAAGTACAAGGGAATATCAGCAACGGCGCGCTGGGGTATTTTGGTGGATACGCTGTGCAATACGCGTCCATATACATACCCGAATAGCCGTTAAATTTGAAAAATTTTTGAGTATAGATAACTTATGGATAATACAACAACAGAAAGGGTGAACTGCCTGATCATCGGATCGGGCCCGGCAGGATATACAGCGGCGATCTACGCAGCCCGGGCCAACCTGAAACCCGTGCTTTACCAGGGAATACAACCGGGTGGGCAGCTGACCATCACAACAGAAGTAGAAAACTACCCGGGTTACCCCGACGGCGTCCAGGGTCCGGATATGATGATTCATTTTGAAAAACAGGCGGCCCGCATGGGTACTGATATCCGATATGGATTGGCAACAAAAGTTGACTTTGCCGGACATCCATTCAAGGTTTGGATCGACGAAGAAAAGCTGATTGAAGCAGAAGCTGTGATCATTGCCACAGGTGCTTCAGCAAAATGGCTCGGCCTGGAAAGTGAACAAAGATTGAACGGCTTTGGTGTAAGCGCCTGCGCTGTGTGCGACGGATTTTTCTTCCGCGACAAAGAAGTGGCGATTGTTGGAGCCGGTGATACTGCAGCGGAAGAGGCACTTTATTTGTCAAAACTCTGCACCACTGTGCACATGCTCGTTCGCCGCGACCAGATGCGTGCATCGAAGATCATGCAGGAACGCGTGCAACGTACTCCTAACATCAAGATCTACTGGAACACAGAAGCGGAGGAGGTGTTGGGCGAAACCAAAGTGCACGCCATGCGTATTGTGAACGTAAAAACAGGAGCAAAGCAGGAAATACCTATCTCAGGATTTTTTGTTGCCATAGGCCATCAGCCGAACTCTGAAATATTCAAGGGATGGCTCGAAATGGATGAAGCAGGTTACATCAAAACGCTTCCCGGTTCTACGAAGACGAGCATCGAAGGTGTATTTGCTTCGGGCGATGTACAGGATAAAATATATCGCCAGGCAGTAACTGCCGCGGGAAGCGGATGTATGGCCGCCCTTGATGCAGAACGATTCTTGTCAATGAAAGAGCTCGGTGTATGATCACCATCGAACTTCACGACGTGCAGATTCATGCCTACCACGGCATATTTGAAGGAGAGGTCAAAACCGGGAGCCCTTATATCGTAAATCTGTCTGTGACCTACGACGATAGCGATTCGAAGTTTGACGATATCTACGACACGGTGAACTACGCTGATCTTTATAAGATAATAAAAAACAGAATGCAGATACCGACCGGACTGCTTGAAAAAGTGTGTGACAGCATTGTCCGGCATATCAAACACCAGTATCCATTCGTTAAAGAAGTGGAGCTGTCTGTTTACAAATTGCAGGCCCCGATTGAGAATTTTCAGGGCAAGGCAGGTGTCCGGATGAACCGGAAGTTTAACTGATCAAATGAGGCGGATGAACTATGGTAAAGATCGGTGTCATATCGTTCATGTTGTTCGTGTGCTGTATCTGCCTCACCTTGCAGGCACAGGATGTAAATGCGCTTTTTAAAGAAGCGGAAGCTTTTGAAAAATCTTTCAGGGATGATGATGCGCTGAATAAATACCTCGAGATCATAAGAGTGAACCCGCGCAACGTAGATGCGCATTCAAAAGCAAGTCAGCTATACAGCGTAATCGGCAAACGCTACGACGAAAAAAATAAACAGCGCGAATACTATAAAAAAGCCATGGACTATGCTTCAGCTGCATTGAAGCTTAACCCGAATTCCTCCGAGGCAAATTTCGCGATGGCTGTGTCGAAAGGCAGAATGGCTTTGATCGCCGGCGGCGAAGAAAAAATAAAAGCGGTAAAAGACATTAAACTATATGCCGACCGCTGTGTTCAACTCGATCCGCTCAACTACAAAGGTTATCACGTATTGGCCAAATGGCATTTTGAAGTAAGCGATCTCAGTTCCCTGGAACGCTGGCTGGTAAAAGTAACCTATGGCGCGCTGCCTCCTGCATCGCTCGACGATGCCGTGCGCTTCTACGAAAAAAGCAAACAACTCGCACCAGGCTTTCTGCTCAACTACTTAGAGCTCGCCAAAGCATATAAAAGGAAAAAGGATACCAAACGGGCACGCATTCTGCTCGAACAATTGCAAAAATTGCCGCCAACCGGCTCTGATGATCCGAAAATTAAGAGCCTTGGCAAGAAATTGCTTGATGAATTATAGTATTATTGCGACCTGTTCGAATAATGGTACATCCTGCTTTTAATATCAGCCATGCGGACCTGAGCACCGCACCCGATAATTGCCAGCTTCTTATAGAAATCAGCGGGCAATCGTTCAACTATGTGCTTTATTCAAGGTCGCCCGATCAGCTTTACCTGCTGCGTCAATACAGAATATATACTTCCGGCGACAAGTCGAACCGCGATGTGCTGGAAGAGATTATCGCCGGCGACGACGTATTGAAAAAATTCGCGGATCGTGCTATTGTTATTTACAATTTCCCTGAAGCAAATATTCTTCCGAACGAACTATATAGTGAAGTACTCAAAGTGCCACTTACCAGGCTGGTTTATGGCAGCGCAGATCACCATTTTATTTTCGAAGAAGACGTGCGCGACCTGAATATGCACAACGTGTATTTTGTTTCGCGCGATTTGCACTCACTCTGCCGGGATAAATTCAAAGGAAGCCAGTACTGGCACCTTTATACCATGATTCTTCGCCTGGCAACAAAAGAAGAACAATCGTATGCGAACCTTACCCGCGTTTTGTTCTACAACGATAAGTTTGTTGCTGCAGTTTACAGGAATGGCAACCTTCAACTGGTGCAGACATTTGCATACCAGACACCGGAAGATGCTGCATATTACCTGTTGCTGATTGCAAAACAATTCCGCATCAGCCAGCAGGAAATGGTGCTGAATATCTCAGGTTTGATAGATGCCCAGTCGGCACTGTACACCGAATTGTTGAAATATTTCGACAAAGTGAACTACGAAGGTGTGCCCTCCTCTTATGCAACCGGCGGAATACTCGACGAATATCCATCACACTACTTTTCACCGCTGCTGAAAATGTCGATATGCGTATAATAGGCGGTGAACTTGGCGGTCGGCGGATCCGCCCTCCCGCAAAAATGCCATATACTCGCCCTACTACCGACATCGCCAAGGAAGGCCTGTTCAATATCATTCAGAATAATATTGACATTGAAGGAATCTCCACGCTCGACCTTTTTGGAGGAACCGGAAGCATCAGCTACGAACTATGTTCCCGCGGTGCAGCACAGGCCACGATTGTAGAGAAAGACAATGCGATGTATGAATTTATCAGGAAAACGGCAGCCGAGCTTAAATTGGAACAATTGCGCATAGTGAAAATGGATGTGTTTAAGTTCATCGCACAATGCAACGATCAATTCAGCCTGATATTTGCTGGTCCTCCATATGCCCTTACCACAATCGACGAATTGCCGGTAAAAGTGGTAGAAAAAGGCCTGCTCGCAAAAAACGGATGGTTTATTCTTGAGCATACACCGAGGAACAATTACCAGGGCTACCCCCTGTTCACAACCGCAAGAAACTACGGTACTACCATCTTCAGTATTTTCGTGAACAAATAATGCAATGAGCCACAGCAGTGCTGCAAGAATTTTCGTAACGGGAATCGGTACGGGCGTTGGTAAAACGGTTGTATCCGCAATCATCACCGAGGCGCTTGCAGCCGATTACTGGAAACCCGTGCAGGCCGGATACGATGATGGAACCGACAGCGAATGGGTGCAGAACGTGATCAGCAATAAAACCAGCACGATTCATCCGGAGCGATACCGGTTAAAACTTCCTGCGTCGCCGCATATTGCAGCCCGCCAGGAAAACATGCAGATAACAGTCCGGTCCCTGGTGAATGCACTGCCGGAAACAACGAATCATCTTGTGATAGAAGGTGCTGGTGGACTAATGGTTCCATTGAACAATGACGAATTTGTTGCCGACCTGGCATTCAATCTGAACGCACGCGTGGTGCTGGTCAGCAGGAACCAACTGGGAAGCATTAACCATTCACTGCTCACAGCAATGGTTTGTAAGCAGAAGGGAATAAACATTGCAGGATGGATATTTAATGGCAACTACCTGGACTATGAAGAAGAAATTGTGAGATGGACCGGAATTCCGCGCATCATGTCAATTCCTGATAGCGACACACCTGGTAAAGTGTTCGTAAAGGAGCAGGCAGAAATCCATCGCGAACAACTGAAGCGTTTTTTATGTTGAAAAAACAAATCAGGAAAGAATTTGTCGTAAAACGGCACGCAATTACGCAACCGCAACAGGCTGAAATGGATGAGCGTATACTCGAACATTTCAGAAGCCTGTCGCTTCAGGGCATTATGTATCTTATGACATACTATGCGCTGAAAGACAGGCGTGAATTCGATCCTGCAAACTGTGAACAATTGCTTAAGCTCGAAAATAAAAGCCTCCTGGTTTGTTTACCGAAACTGGCCAATGATGGACTATCGATGGAAGCTGTTTTGCGCGAAGAAGGAACTGCCCTGGTTTCCAATCGTTACAACATCCCTGAACCCGAATGGGGAAACCAGGTAGATCCGCAACTGATCGATGCTGTATTTGTGCCGCTGCTGGCTTTTGACCAGAAAGGCTTGAGAGTTGGTTACGGAAAAGGATTCTACGACAGGTTCCTGGCGCGATGCAGCAACACTGTGGTCAAAATTGGTTTCTCCTATTTTGAAGCAGTTGAACAGATAGATGACGTAGACGAATATGACGTACCTTTAAATTTTTGCATAACACCCGAGCGTATTTATGAATTTTAATGCTCCATTGCTGCGCCCGGTGCGTATTCTGCTTTTTCCTTTTTCATTGCTGTATGGTTTAGGCGTGTGGATAAGAAATAAATTATTCGACAAGGGGATTCTTACGTCGGCAACATTCAATATTCCCATCATCGACGTGGGAAATCTTTCTGCAGGAGGTACCGGAAAATCACCAATGGTAGAGTACATCGTAAATATGTTAAAACACCAGCACAAAATAGGCGTGCTGAGCCGCGGGTATAAACGGAAAACATCCGGATACGCGCTTGCGAACGCCCAGTCGAACGCTTTGGAAATCGGTGATGAACCGATGTTGTTATACTCACGTCATCCGGATATCACCGTTGCTGTTGGTGAAGAACGTATCGTAGCATTGCCGCAACTTTTACACGACAGGCCGGAAACGGAAGTTATAATACTGGATGATGCGTTCCAGCACCGGTACATAAAAGCAGGATTGGAAATACTGCTCACCGATTGCAGGAACCTGTTCACACGCGATTGGTTTCTCCCGACCGGAGATCTGCGCGACATGCGGGCTTCGTACAAACGTGCCGACATCATCATCATTACAAAATGTCCGCCCGATCTTTCGGAAAAAGAACGCGACAGGATCGTGGATGAAATAAAACCCCTTGCACATCAGCATGTGTTTTTCAGCTGCATCGAATATGGAACACCGTACCATCTTATAACAAAAGAAACACGGGAGCTCGACAGCAACACAGAAGTATTATTGATCAGCGGTATCGCAAATCCCCAGCCGTTAAAACAATATATTGCCCGGAACAGTAGCACCTATTTTGAAATATTATACAACGACCACCACATATTTACGATCGACGACCTGAAGGAAATGCGCAAAAGGTTTGAAAACATGACCGGCGAAAGAAAAATTTTCATTACCACAGAAAAAGATGCTATCAGGTTACTGAAGTTCGGCCAGGAACTTCAGCATTACCCCTTCTATGTGCTGCCAATAAGCATAAGGTTACTGTTTGGCGGGCAGGAACTGTTCTCTGGATTAATCAGTAAATTCATAACCTCATTCACCCTTAACAAACAGGAGTTCTGATGGCAGGCAAAAAACCGACGCGTGGACATAAACAC
>JAFAGE010000097.1 GCA_023423015.1 Bacteroidota bacterium | reverse complement strand
CCTGCGGATCATTGAATCGCTCGCATTCTGCCCCAGTAAATTGTTGCGCGAACCGATGTGACCAATGCTGTCGGTGAAGCTGATCACCGGGTAAATAAGCAGCATGAAGTCGGGCCGCAGGTTGATCTTCTCTTTGTTTTCTATTTTCGGATTATTAAACTGTGTGCCCAATGATGCGGCCAGGTGTCCACCGGCAGAAAACCCCATCACACCAATTCTTGCTGTGTCTATCTTCCAGCGTGCAGCATTCTTACGTATTGTGTACATGGCTTGCTGTACGTCCTGCAATGGACCAAATGTCTTGTCTATCATCGTGCGGTCGCTGGGCAATCTATATTTAAGCACGAATGCGGTTATACCGGCCTCGTTGAAAGCCTTCGCCACTTTCTTGCCTTCCATATTGATACATACCACGCTGTATCCACCACCCGGACAGATAATGACGGCAGTGCCATTGGCTTTCGATGCCGGCGGCTGATAAACGTAGAACGAAGGATTTGAAATATTCCGCACCAGCGTGTCTACTTCTTCATTCGGTTCCCACACTTCTTCATCGGGTGCATTCTTTGAGTTTGGAATTTTGCCGTCGTACAATTTGTGCATCGTTTGTCCATACACCACATTACAAAGCAACAGCAGAATCAGGGGTGTTACATAATCTTTCAGGTGTGAGCGTAATATTTTAATCGACTTAGTGATGTGATACTCCACCGCCTTTTCAGATATTTCAAGATATTTAGCGATTTCCAATACTGAATAATTATCAAGTTTTCTCAGGCGGAACACAGCCTGCGTTTTATCGGGCATAAGCGACACCGATTGTTCGATCACCGCATTTAGTTCACGCAAACCGAGCTGCTCCTCGCACGATGTTGTTTGTTGAGCATTCGTATACTTCATATGTTTCGCAAACTTCTCCTGCACAATCTTTTTTTCTATCTGGTTGATCACAGCATACTTCAACGATGTGTACAGGTAACTTTCCAGGTTGCTGATATCTGCAGCTTCCCTGTTCTTCCACAACTTCAAAAAAATATCCTGGATAGTTCCTTCGGCAGATTCGCGGCTCTTAAGTTTTGCATACGCCACCTGGTATAATCGCTGCCAGTAGCGTTTATAAATTTCCTGGAACGAAAGATCGTCGCCGGTACGAAGCAGTTTTACAAGAAGGTTGTCGGAAATAAATGAATAGTCCATGGCCAGCAATCACAGCTCACCAATTTAGTCAATTTTATATGCGATTCGTTTATTGTAATAAATTTTTTCTCGCGGGTTAGGGATTCTCTGGGCACAACTGACTAGTCATATGACCAAAGTATGAATATGGACCTCGACTCGTTTCATTCACTTCTGAAAAAATACCGGGAAGGAAAAGCAACGGAAGAAGAAATTCTCCTGATAGAAAAATGGTACAGCATATTGGGGAACGATGCTTCTGCAATGGAAGAAGACCCGGTATCTGACAACACCGGAAAGAGAATATGGAATAATATAATAACGTTACGCGATGAAGACGCAGCACAGAACAGCAAAGTAAAGCATAGCCCGAACCACATTATTCGTATAGCCATCGCCGCAAGTATCCTGGGCGCGATTGCAATAGCATCTATGTGGATGCTCTTTTCTCCATCAACAGAGAAGAAAACTGTAGTAAGCACCAAAACATCTACACAAACCTTTGAGAAAAAAATAAACAAATCTGATACCGTGTGGATAGTGGCGCTGAACGACGGATCAACCGTTCACCTGGAGCCTGGTGCAATGGTGTCATACCCTACTCCCTTTGAATCAACAGAACGGGAAGTTCACCTCGAAGGCAGCGCGTTCTTCGCAGTGAAGAAGAACCCACAACAACCATTCAACGTATACAGCGGCAAAGTAGTTACGCGCGTGCTCGGTACAACCTTCTATGTGCGTACCGATAAAGGTTCAGGAAAGATTGAGGTGTCTGTTCGCACAGGCAAAGTTTCGGTGTACGAAAGCGGAAAAGATGAAACATCGCACCGCACCGGACTTAAAACAAACAATTCAGGAGTAGTGATCACACCAAATCAGAAAGCAACCTATTATCCCGAACAGCACCATTTTGTGACATCAATTGTTGAAAAACCTGAAGTAGTTACAACAACAACAGGAACAGAACCTGTCTTCATTTACAGCGATACAAAAGTGCAGAAGATATTGGGAGAGTTTCAGAAAATGTACAACATCGGATTTGTACTCGAAAACGAAAATCTGAACAATTGCCGCTTTACCGGCGACATACATCAACAAGATCTCTTCTCAAAACTTGAAATCGTTTGCCTTTCGCTCGGCATCGACTACGAAGTGAAAGGGACCAACATTTTACTCAAGGGAAAAGGATGCGAATAAATATTACAGAACCATAAACTAACACAACATGAGAGCAGAAACCTGACGATATCAATTCAATAAAAAAAGCTGGACAATATTCGCGGTATTGCCAGCTTGTACAAGCTTGCGCTTGGATTTTGCCGAATCTTTCATTGCGAACAAAAATCCATTAAAGTTATGCATAAAACACGGTTTGTTGCCATTATACGCCATATAATGAACATAACTATAACACAGGTGGCAATCGCCATCATATTCAGTGTGTCTACGTTTGCCAATACCATTAAAGCACAGGATCTTCTCGATACCAGGGTCACACTTTCGTTAGAAAACACAGCAATCAGCGAAGTGCTTTCGCAAATACAGGAGAAAACTGGTGTGAAATTCAGTTATAGCTCCACTTCCATCAAAGCACATCGAAAAATCAGCATCGTGGCCGATAACGATAAACTTAGCCAGCTGCTGGATCAATATTTTAAGCCACTCGACATTAACTACAAAGTGGTGCACGAACAGCTACTGTTGTTCGCAGAACACGACAACCCTAACATAAAAAACTCATCGCGAAATGAAGCCGCGAATACCGTAGACCCTATTGCAGTGAGTGGCTCTGTAGAAAACCTGAAAGGTGAACCCCTGGAAGGCGTTACAGTGCAGGTGAAAAATTCAACATTGTACGTGGTAACCGATGGGCAAGGAAAGTTCACCATCCAGGTGCCCGACAAAAATGCGGTGCTTGTGATCAGCTACACAGGATACCTGACTCAGGAGATTTCTGCGGCGAGCGACGAGGAACTGAAAGTATATATGGTTGCCTCACCTGAATCGCTCAACGAGGTGGTGGTGGTTGGTTATGGCACTCAAAAGAAAGTAAACCTGACGGGTTCCGTTGCTACTGTGAGTAGTAAAGAATTATTGCAGGCTCCCGCAACTAACGTTACCAACGCACTTGCAGGAAGGCTGCCCGGCCTTATCGCTGTGAACGGAAATGGCAAACCGGGCTCAGGCTCGCGCATTTCTGTTCGTGGAGCCAGCACATTCGGCGACAACAGCGCGCTGATTATTGTAGACGGGATAGTACGCGACTTTGAACAGATTGATCCAAATGAAATTGAAAGCATTTCGGTATTAAAAGATGCTTCCGCAACTGCAGTGTATGGTTCGCGGGCGGCAAACGGCGTAATCCTGGTTACCACCAAACGGGGACGTTCCGGTAAACCTACATTCAACTACAACGCCTTTGCCGGCGTGCAACAACCCACCAGTTACCCGCGCGTGATGAACGCAGCTGAATACGCCGTTACCAAAAATATCGCGCTGGCCAACATGGGAAAACCAGCCAAGTACACCGACGAAGAACTCGACGACATCATCAACGGACGTGTGCCGGAAACAGACTGGTACGACATGACTTTGCAGGATAATGCTTTTCAAACACAACACAACGTGAGCGTGAATGGCGGGTCGGACGCGATCAAGTATTTCCTCTCACTCGGTTATCTCGATCAGAATGGCTTGTACGACATGATCAACTTCAAACGCTATTCGTTTCGCTCGAATGTTGATGCACAGATCAATAAGAACCTGGTGATTTCAGCAGACTTTGATGCACGTGTGCAGAACAACAACGGTAGCGGCTTTTCACCCGAAGGAATATTCGACGACATCACTTCTGCCTATCCGTTGGATATGGCCTACAATCCGGATGGAACAGTGTTTTACACCCACGAGCAACACCCGGTAGAAGAAATAAAAACAGGTTATCAAAAGATCAGGACGAATATTCTACAGGCAACGCTTTCGTTTAAACAGGAAATTCCATTTATCAATGGCCTATCTCTCGCCGGTAAAGCATCGTTTGGTAAAGAATACGTAAACAACAAACATTACCAGGTGCCTGTGTTGATGAACAGGCAGGATGAAGATGGCAACACACTTGAAATTTATCCCTTTGGTGGTTGGAACGGTAAAACCGGCCTCTACCACGGAACAAATGAGTACAACACCACTTTATATACATTAAACCTTAACTATGCCCGCACCTTCGGCGATCACGCCGTAAGTGGACTCGCACTGTTTGAACAATTCGACGCAACGGCAAACGATGTGTATGCGTTTCGCACAAATTTCCCTGCAAATGGTTTGGATGAACTGTTCTATGGCGGACAGGAACAGAAAGACGCCGGTGGCGGTTCGTTCAACGACGGCAGGCAGAGCTTTGTGATGAGAGGCAACTACACTTTTAAACAATGTTACCTGCTCGAAGCATCGTTCAGGCTCGATGGGTCGGTTGCTTTTCCCGAATCTAAAAAGTTCGGATTCTTCCCCGCTGTTTCAGCAGGATGGAGAATAAGCGAAGAACCCTTTATGCAGAACAGCAATGCTCTTGCATTTATCGACAACCTGAAAATTCGTGCATCGTATGGCGTTGTTGGTAACGACCGCAACGTGTACCTCGGAAGAAGACCAACGTTCCAGTACCTGCAGGCATTTAATCCTTCGGGAACCTGGATCAATGGAACAAACGTTCTTTCCAGCATCACACCAGGTGTGTTGCCGAATGCGGCAGTAACATGGGAAAGTGCAGCGATTGCTAACGTGGGTGTCGATGGTTCAATGTGGAATGGTAAACTTCAGTTTGAAGTAGACCTGTTTCATAAAAGAACCTCCGACATCCTGCTTAGCCGCATACGCTCGATCCCCGCAACGCTGGGTGCACAATTACCGGCAGAAAATTATGCTACTGTAGACAACAAGGGTATTGAAGTTTCAGTAACACATAACAATAATATCGGAGAGCTGCGTTTGTTTGTGCGTGCAAATGCAAGTTTCTCGCGCAGCAAAGTAATCACGCTCGATGAGCCCGCCAATATTCCCGATTATCTGCGCCAGACCGGAAGGCCACTCGGTTTCAGACTCGGATACCAGGCACTTGGATTCTTCCAGTCGGATGAAGAAGTGGAGAAATACCTCCCGCAATTCAACGGCGGTCAAAAAGCCGGCGACGTGAAGTATGCCGACATCAACGGCGATGGCCGCGTGGATGCAAACGACCAGACGATCATTTCGATGGACAATAATACCCCCAAGATTACGGCCGGCTTGTCGTTCGGAGGCTCGTACAAACGATTTGATCTTGCCGTATTGTTCCAGGCAGCGTCGAGAGTAAACATCATACTCGACGGAACATCGCGCAACTTCTTCCAGGGAGGCTCACGTAATGGTTTCGCTAACCTGCTCGATTACTGGACACCTGAAAACAGGGATGCTGCATATCCGCGCCCGTGGGAAGGCCCTCACCCGAATAATTCTCTAACATCTAGTTTGTATCTGCGCGACACGAGGTACATCAGGCTGAAGTCGGTAGACCTTGGTTACACCATTCCGGAGAGAATTCTGGAACCAATCGGTATCGACAGGCTGCGCGTGTACTTCGCGGGTTCGAACCTTTTTGTGTTAGACAAGTTGAACATGTTTGATCCTGAAATTGAAAGCGCCAATGGATTGTACTATCCGCAGCAGCGCACATTGAATGTTGGTGTTAATCTCACATTTTAATTATTACGGTGATGAAAACGATACAAATAATTCTTTTATCCGCCATACTTATATCCGCCGCATCGTGCAAGAAAGATTTTCTTGACAGGCAGGCTACCGATGCGATTCCGGAAGACAAGATCTTCAACGATCCCGCATTGATGCAGTTGTTTGTGAACAACATGTACCTCGATATACCGGGCTTTGAGCGAGGATTTCCTCCCGGTTTACTCAATAACATTACCGACGAGTCGAGAAGCTACTGGGGTGGTGCTCCCACAAACGTGTTGCAGGGCCAGTGGTTTGCCGATAACAACCCGCTGGAACTATGGGATTACACAGGGGTCCGGAAAACAAACATGTTCCTCGAAAAAGTAGACGCTTCACCTGCCGACGAAGAAGAAAAGGCTATTCTGAAAGGCCAGGTTAAGGTATTACGCGCTTTTCTTTATTTCAGGATGGTGAAACGTTATGGCGGTGTGCCGCTGATTACGAAGGCACAAACCCTGGAAGACGACCTGTTTGTGCCGCGCGAAACTATGGACAACTGCTTCAACTTTATCGTGAGCGAACTGGAAGAAGCAGTTGAAATGTTACCAGAAACTTACGGCGACAGGGCACTCGACGTAGGAAAATTCAACAAACATTCTGCAAAAGCATTGCTGGGCCGGGTGTTGTTGTTCTGGGCAAGTCCGTTGTATAACCCCGGTGGAGATAATTCACTTTGGGAAAAAGCTGCTGCAGTAAATAGGGAAGTGATAGAAACACAGCAATATTCCCTGCATGCAGACTTCAGGAGAATTATGCTCGACAAGAATAACAACGAAGAAGTATTCAGTGTGCAATACCTGAAAGGATTTCGCGAGCACGGATATGATTCGTGGGCAATGCCCGACTCAAGGTCGAAGCAGATGGCCGTTGCACACAGCCCCGTGCAGGAATTTGTAGATGCATTTGAAATGAAAAACGGCAAACGTATTGATGAACCAGGCTCCGGTTACGATCCTGCAAATCCCTACGAGAACCGTGATCCCCGTTTTCTCCAAACGGTGATTGTAAATGGTTCAATATTCGGCTTTCAGAATTTGCCTGTGTGGATGTATGTTGGAGCCGACATTGATGGCATCAATAAACCTTATGCAACCGTTACCGGTTACCTGCTGCGCAAGGGAACAGACGAAACAAATAAGGATTATTATGGTCTTGCAGGAAGTGACCAGAACTTCAACGAGCTGAGATACGCAGAAGTGTTGCTGAATTATGCAGAGGCTCAGAATGAAGCGCTACCCGCACCCGATGCTTCTGTATATAATGCCATTGAACAGATCAGGCAGCGTGCCGGACTTGATCCATACCAGCTGCCCGCAGGTCTTACGAAAGGACAGATGAGAGAAAGGATATGGCACGAACGATACATTGAACTAAGCTTTGAATTCAAGCGCTACTGGGATTTGAGAAGATGGAAGGTTGCAAAAGAAGTGCTTGATGGAAAAAAATTCAACGCGATGTATATTACCAAAACAGGCGATGAGCAGTACAGCTACGAAGCGAAGCCGGTAGACGGCGTGCCATGCGTGTTCCAGGAAAAGATGTACTTTATGCCAATACCACAAAGGGAAATTGAGAAGAATCCAAATCTTGAACAGAACGAAGACTGGTAATCATTACTGATAACGATAAAGCTAAATTTTCATTTACATGATCCGATTGAGGAAGTTGCTGTGTTTTGCAGTACCCGTGTTTCTATTTGCTACTTCGTGCAGCAACAAGCGCATTGAATTTGATCCGGCTGAGAAACAAAACATCGTGTTTATCGGCAACACGTTTGCCGAACGACTTCAGCATTTCAATTATTTCGAGCCATTGTTGTACAAGAGCTTCCCGGATAAAAAGTTTACCGTGCGCAACCTGGGATGGAGTGCTGATGAAATTGGTCTTCAACCAAGACCCTTTCGTTTTCCTTCGCAGGACGAATGGCTGAAACAGCAGAAGGCCAATATCATTTTTGCATGTTTTGGAATGAACGAGGCGTTCAAAGGCCGCGATAGTGTTGCAGGTTTTAAACAACAACTTACTGCTTACCTGCAGCATATGCAGCAGCAGAAGTATGACTCCGTATCAGCGCCGCAGATCATACTGGTATCGCCCATTGCACATGAAAAACTGGGCGGCTTTCTGCCCGATCCTGCGGATCACAATGAAAATTTAGCTTTATACACCAATGCTATGGCCGATGTGGCCAAAAAGCTGAACGTCGGCTTTGTGGATTTATATAACCCTACAAGGGACATTATGTCTGGCGAAGATTCACTCACCATCAACGGCATTCACCTGAACGATGCTGGTTATAGAAAAGTGAGTGAACTGATGGCCAACGCTTTGGGACTGCCTTCAAACAAATGGAGCGACGATGATGCATTAACAACATTGAAGTATGCCATCGACCAAAAAAACAGACAATTCTTCTACAAGTATCGCGCAGTAAATGCCGAATACATTTATGGAAGCCGCAAGGAACCCTGGGTGCAGCCGAAAGGTGGGCCAATATCATATCCATCAGAATTCAGGAAGCTCGACAGCATGGTGACGGCGCTCGATGATGTTGTGTTCGCTGCTACAGCAGATCCGAAAACAAATCACTATTCAAAAATTCAGAGCATCATCAACGATGTGTCGCCTCGCGAATCAACTTCTACCAATGCTCCACTTGAAGAACAATTTGTAACGAAAGATGGATTTAAGGTAGAACTGTTTGCATCGGAGAAAGACTTTCCGATCGAGAAACCTGTAAAGATCACGTTTGATGGCAAAGGAAGGCTGTGGGTGGCTACCCTGCCCTCTTACCCGCAATACCTGCCAGGTAATCCGCCGAACGACAAGATTGTTATTCTTGAAGACACCGACAAAGACGGCAAGGCAGATAAACACACCGTGTTTGCCGATAGTTTGTACCTGCCACTAGGCTTTGAATTAGGTCACGGTGGTGTGTACGTAACACAGTCACCTGACTTTGTGTTTATGAAAGACACCAATGGCGATGACAAGGCCGATGTGAAACAAACTTTACTGCATGGATTCGGAACCGAAGATTCGCATCACTCCATAAGTGCGCATACGTGGGGACCGGATGGCGCACTGTACATGCACATGGGCACCTTCCTGCATACCCAGGTAGAAACACCCTATGGTCCGCAGCGTTCGGCTTATGGCGAAACCTGGCGTTATGATCCGCTCACTATGAAGCTTGAACCGTATGTGTCGTACCCGTATGCAAATCCGTGGGGACAGGTATTTATGAAAGACGGAACTCATCTTATTGCTGATGTATCAACTGGTATGAACTATTTCGCACCGCCACTAACGGTTGCAACCGATTACCCGGTGAAGCACGTAGAGATGAAAGATTTTTTGACCGCGAAACGGAAACCAAAAACATGCGGACTTGAAATTATATCGAGCAGGCACTTCCCGGACAACATGCAGGGAGACGTATTGTTCAACACCTTCATTGCGTTCCAGGGTGTACGTCAACATTCCATCAAGCCCGAAGGCAGCGGAATAGTTGGCACTGAAAAAGAACCGCTGTTCCGTTCTAAAGATCCGCAGTTCCGGCCGGTGGATATTCAATTTGGACCAGATGGTGCACTCTACATCGTAGACTGGTTCAACATCGTTATCAATCACGGTGAAAGAGCGCTGCGCGATCCAAACCGCGATAAAACGCATGGCCGCATCTGGAGAGTTACGTATACAGGCAAAAAAACGCTGACGGCGCCAGACCTGACGCAGCTGAAAATAGATGAATTGCTCGACCAGTTGAAGGTGTATGAAGACAGGGCAAGATACCGGGCCCGCGTTCAGTTGTCGAACCTTGATTCCTCTGTTGTGATGCCCGCAGTTTCAACCTGGATTCAGAAGCTGGATAAGAGTGACAAAGACTACGATCAATACAAACTTGAAGCATTGTGGGTGCACCAGCAATTTCATCAGCCAAATGAAGCTTTACTTAATGAATTGTTGAATTCTAAAGACGGTAATATAAGGGCTGCAGCAACGAGAGTTTTGTATTACTGGAGAGACCACATCAACGATGCGCAGCAGAAACTGGTTCGCATGAGCGAAGATGCTTCGCCGAGGGTGCGTGTTGAAGCCATAGCATGGCTCAGCCATTTTGAAAACGAAACATCCGTAAATGCATTGCTGGACGCAGCTGATAAACCCGTAGACTACTACATTGAATACGCGTTGAAGGAATCGTTCAAGCACCTGCAACCGGTATGGATGAACATGTTTAAAAAAGACAAAGAATTTCTTGCGAACAAACCGGAGAAAGCAAGGCTGCTGATGGGGCCCTTGGCTTCAGAGAAAGAAGTGGCGATGCCGGGATATTTCAGGGACGATCCTGATGCACATAAATACACAAAGAAACCGCTCGATGAATCGGATTATGCATCTCTGAGCGGAGTAAAAGCAGTAGAGCAATTCAGAAATTCACTAACTGCAGTTTCCGGAACAGCTGGCACAGCAGGTGCACAAAACGATAAAATTGTATTGCAGCTAGCGACAGTTCCGGGCAAAATGGTTTTTGATAAAAAAGAGCTGGTGGTAAAAGCAGGAAGTAAAGTGACTTTATCGTTCAGCAATCCAGATGAAATGGCCCATAACGTAGTAGTTGTAAGCCCCGGCAGTGTTGAAAAAGTTGGCAAGGCTGCAGATGCGATGGCGAGCCAGGCAGACGGTTACGATAAGAACTTTGTGCCGGCAATGAACGATGTGCTACTTGCAACGCCGCTGGTAAATCGCGGCGAAACCTACAATCTTGAATTCACCGCACCGCCTATTCCGGGCGATTATCCATTCATATGCACCTTTCCAGGGCATTGGCGAATGATGCAGGCAATCATTAAAGTAATTTAAACGAGTTGGGCGATCAGGGATGTTCGCCCAATTTTTTCATCATGCGGAAATGGGA
>JAFAGE010000094.1 GCA_023423015.1 Bacteroidota bacterium | reverse complement strand
TCGCTATGCAGCGCGAAGGCTTGCCGTTGTCGCCGGATGAAGATTTAATACTTCGGAATTGGTTGAATGACGGGAACGAGCAATTGCACCTTGAATTAAATACGCCTGCAAAATTTAACGAATTAATTAAAGAGCTGGATATATTTCGCGATGAGGAGAGGATCGGTACAATCCTGGCAAGTACGCATGCGCCAGCGATCAGGATACGGCACAGGCAATACTGGCTCCGCTATGCTGCCTTGCTTTTATTGGTCATAGGTGCTGCCATTATCGGCTATTTTATACTTCAGCCAGCGCATAATACTGATGTTTATGCTAATCGCATTATACCCGCTTCGGCACGGGCATCTCTAACGCTCAGCGATGGAACCTCGTTAGACCTTCAGAAAATGACTGTAGGCGATTTCTATAAGGATGGAGAAGTAATCATCACGAAGGTCGCGGGCGATAGAATTGCCTATCAACAACCCGCTTCGTCGTCCTCCGGATCACGGAATTACCTCGTAACTCCTCGCGGGGCCGCTTTCAGCATTCAACTGGCCGACGGATCACGGGCATGGTTAAACGCAGAATCTTCGATAACGTATTATCTCGCATTTAAAGAAAACAGGCAAGTACGGATATCAGGAGAAGTCTATTTTGAAGTAGCGCCCCACGCAAACACACCTTTCATAGTAACCTTTGAAAACGGCTGGCAGGCAGAAGTGCTTGGAACAAGATTTAATGTCCGGAACTACTCCAGCCAAAATCAAATATCCGTCACCTTGCTAGAAGGTTCGTTGCAGGTTAATCATCCGGGGAAAAGTTTGAAACCGGCGTTGCTAAAGGCGGGCCAGACAGCTTCCCTGCTTAGCGACACATCATTCTCTGTTTCTTCCGTCGACACGGTAAACGTCATGGCCTGGAGAGATGGATTTTTCAATTTCGAAGAGAACAGTTTTGAAGAGAGTATGCGTGAAATATCGCGATGGTATGATGTAGATATAGTTTATGAAAACCAGATTCCCAATGTTGCTCTTTCAGGGCAAATTGACCGGCAAATGAAGTTTACCGACCTGCTCCGGTTTTTAGAAAAAGCAGGCATCAACCTGAGAATGGAAGGTGAGCGCAGGTTGGTAATATCCACCCGCTAAACATTATCGTGCCTTTGTAAACAATAGTTTAAACCTTTACTGACAGCGTATGAAATTGGCTGCATGTATTGGCGCGCTTGTTTTTGTTCTTGTTGAAACCTCGGCGCAAAATGTAACGATCAATGCGCGCGATTTACCACTTAAAAATGTGTGCGACTCTATCCGCGCGCAAACGGGACACGTGATCTTCGCTCCGCAATCGGTATTCGACGTGGCCAGTCCTGTTACAATCAACCTCATCAATGCGCCGATAGGAGAAGCCCTGTCTGCTATTCTCCAGGGACAGCCCCTAAACTTTGAAATTTCAAGTAAAACCATATTGATATTCCCATCAGCAGGTACTGGAGTTAATTCTTCAGGCTCAGATGCCCGGATAATTGTAGATGGCTTTGTCACTTCTGCAAGCGGAGAACCCATTGAGGGTGCAACTATAACATCACTTGACGACGGGGCCAGCACAATAGCCGATCATCTCGGGTATTTCAGAATCGCATCAAAGAAAGGCGCGCAATTACAGATCAGCTCAATCGGGTTTCAATCGAAAGAAATAACTGCATCCTCTGCGGGACGAATCAACATACTGCTTGACCTTCATCGAACCGGCCTCGATGAAGCTACCATAGTTGCATATGGAACTACCACAAGGCGAACCGGATTAGGTGCTACTTCTTCAGTCAAAGCGCGAGAATTGTCTGCATTGCCTGCACCTAATTTCGCTTCACTCATGCAGGGACGCTCCGCGGGATTGGACGTAACGCAGGTAGCTGGCGCTCCCGCCGGTGGAGGAACCTTACTTACAATTCGCGGATATAATTCCCTGGATGTAGATCAGGGAAGATCTTTTTCCAACCCATTGTGGGTGATAGACGGCGTGCCGATGCTTTCATTCACATCACCCATTACAGGTAACAATCTGCTTGCTGACATCAATCCCGATTTTATTGAATCCATCCAGGTTCTGAAAGATGCATCCTCCACGTCGCTCTATGGTTCAAGAGCAGCAAACGGAGTGATCGTTATCCGCACCAAAAAAGGCCGATTAAACATGAAACCTGAAATCACGGCAAATATCTCCTATTCACATAATGTTGTTGCCGAATTACCCCCGATAACAATTGGCCGGGCAGAACGAAACCTGAGGATCGCGGCATTCAAAAATTACCCGGTGGCTTACGTCGACTTCAATACAAATACTTACCGCTATCCAACAACACCAGAAGAATTGTTCCTGAATACAAATGCACAGGGCGATTATTTTTTTCGCAGGTTGCCATACACCGACAATGGTTTTTATTTCCAGGATAGTCTCAATTCTTTTTTTAACAATGCCACCAATTTTTTCCCCTTGTACTACCGGTCAGGAAAAGTGGTGAACGCAAATATTCAGAATTATGGGGGCGGAGAAAATATGCATTATGGATGGGGAGCCGGATTTTTCAATGAAGATGGAGTGGTCACCGGAAGCAGCTTCAACCGGGTTGACCTGTTCTCGCAGCTGCAGGTGAATATTTCAAAAAAGCTGAATCTCTTGTTGCGGATGAATATTTCCCGAAACGGCAGGCATCGGGCAGATAAAACTGTTTTCGCTATCGGAGAAGGAAGTCCTGTATTTGAGACTGTTCCAGCAGAACCATTTATTCTGAGTTCGCTGCTACCCGGTGAAAACTCCGTTGTCTGGAACACGTCTAAACAGAAACTTTCGCAAAAACTCGAACGGAATCGTTCGACCCGGCTACGTTCACAACTACAGCTGGGTTGGCAAATATCTCCTGCACTCCAATTTACATCCATCGCTGCAGCCGACTATGCCGTACACCGCCGTAACTTTTTTGCACCTTCAACAATCACAGACGATGGACTGGCTCAAACGTCGGGCGAAACCGGCATTAACTTTCTTGTTTTAAACGAAAACCTGCTCACCTTTACTCGCAGAATCGGTAAATCTGGCGAGATGGTTGCTCTTGCCGGCATGTCGTACCAGTTCGACCAGGAAGAGTACAATGGTGGAACTGCCCTGAATTCGCCATCCAACCGGATTTATTATGCGCGGCCTGGATTCCCGCTGACAGGCGAACGCTCGGTTGTCGGAATTAACGGCCAGATCACAACCGAAACCACTGCATTTCAAAGATATTTATCTGACCTGCGTGAAAAATCTTTACTGTCGTTCTTTGGCAAGCTCGAATATGCATATCAAAAGAAATATTTGTTTTCAGGAACACTTCGTCGCGACGGAAGCTCAGTATTCGGAGAGCATACCCGCTGGGGCACATTTCCTTCGCTTGCTGCCGGTTGGGTTTTAAGTGAAGAACGTTTTATGAAGCGGGCCAGCCATTGGCTGCCATTTGCAAAAGTTCGCGTAAGCTGGGGGATCTCAGGTATGCACTTCAGCCAGAACTACCTGGCGCAGGGTGTTCTCCAGGTTGGAAGATATTCCTACCAGGGTGGGGGAGTCATTCTTCCGGAATTTAATAGCGGCTTGTACAATGAAAAGCTTACCTGGGAAGAAACGAAACAGTTTGATGCTGGCTTTGATCTGAACTTCATCGATCATCGTATTTCTTTCACTGCCGATTATTTCACACGCCGTACACGCAATATGCTTGTGCCGGTTCGGCTACCAGGTACTTACAACGGATACATCTCGCAATGGCGAAATGCTGCTTCTGTTCTGAATCGCGGAATCGAATTCACCGCAAATTGGCGTGTTGTTGACAGAAACAATTTATTGTGGAGCATTTCAGTTAATGGTGCCCGAATTCAAAACAGGTTTGTGCATTCCGACTATGAAATAAATTTTACACCCGATCTTCTGACTTCTCATGCGCGCTGGACACCTGGTAAACCGCTTAATGGTATTTATGGTTTGCCGACAGATGGGTTTGTGAATAAACAGGATGACCTTCCTTTCTTTCAGAATGCCAGCGGCATAAGGTATTACCTCGCAAAAGATCCTTCGATGTTTTATAAAGAAGGAGATTATCGCTTCGTAGATAACAACGGCGACAGCATGATTGACTCGAACGATGAAATGTACCTCGGCAGTGCTTTGCCTGCAGCAATGGGTGGCTTTGCTTCTGAATTGGCATGGAATAACTTTTCCTTAAGCATTTTATGTACGTATCAGCTCGGGCGGCACATGATTAATGCCGTTCCGATTACCGCAATCCGGACCGACGATCTTCAATACCTTTCGCATCCTCTTCTTGCCGATATCAATACCATTCACTTCTGGCAACCGGGAAGTTTAAACCCTCAGTATCCTGCAATTCAGTACGACAACAAATCCGGCATCTATGATGTGCGGGTAGACCGGCATGTTGAGAAAGTTAACTGGTTAAAGCTGAAGGCGCTAACCATCAGGTATCGTCTGCCTGTCACGATATTGAGAAAAGTGTCAGCGCGCGAAGCATATGCATTTATTTCCGGAGAAAATCTTTATTTGTTTACTAACTACTCTGGCATCGACCCTGAAACTGTTTCAATCAATACCGGTATTGATACGGGCATGAATTATCCTTTGCCCCGAAGGTTTACTATTGGTATCTCTGTCAACTTCTGAAACATGCGTTCCATTTATCTACTCATAATAGTTGTAATCACCTCTCTGCTGGTATCATGTAATAAAGCGCTGGAACTTTCCCCGGAAAATTCACTCACGTACAAAAACGGTTTGGTCGCCCGCGAGGATTTTGAAGCTGCTCTTCGCGGTGCAGGACAGTTATTGGTTTACGAAGTCCGTGATCAACATATCGTGCAACCCATGAAGGGCGAATATGCCGATGATGAGGAACCAGGTGTTTTACCCGAGCGATTCCTTTCTCACAATAATGTAAAGGATGGTAGCTGGACCTTGCACTATCAATTGATTGCCCAGTCTGATATGATTCTGAAATATATCGATGATGCAGAATTTGACCAGCAATGGAAAGACATCTATAAAGGTCAGGCTTATTTCTATAAATCAATCGCATATTTTGAATTGATCAGGCAGTTTGGCGACTGTATTTTGGTGGACGAAGAGATATCTGTTGAACCGAAAGCAAAAACACCCTGGCCGCAGGTGGCGGAACATGCCATCGAACTTTCAGAAATTGCAGCTCAACTATTGCCCGAGGCTGGAATTCTGTCGCAGCTAAATGAAATTCGCGGCATAAATCGCACCATACCTTCCCGGGGAGCGGCGAATGCATTGCTTGCACATCTTTGTGCATGGAAAGCAGGTTGTGCCTATCTCACCGACGAACCTTCTGATTCAGATGAACTGTGGGCGAAAGCGGAAGCGGCCACCTCAGAAATCATTTCTTCGGCGGATTACCAGCTCGCTTCAAATCCTGAAGATGTAGCATCAGCTGTTCTAACCGGTAGTTCAGTAGAAACTGTATTCGAATCTCCCTTCCGCAACTCCTGGCACGAAACTGATCCTGTTTCACACAGCTATCCCTTCGTACCCGGCAACTTTTTCCAGCAATGGCCTGTTCGTCCCGGTAGCAGTCCGTTAGACAGGGCGATATTACCTATCAATAACGAATCTATAAAGACAATGTTTACGGACATGGATATGCGTAAAACTGCATGGTTTTATGATTTTGAGGAAATGTCGAAAGCGGAGCATGATAGTATTACCGGTGGACTTGCATACCCGCATAAGTACCGCGAAGTAGAAATCGGCACAGGGGGATGGTTCAACGGGCAGATGCTGAACTTCAATGTTAACAAGATATGGTGGAGGCTTGCTGATATCATCCTGTTGCGTGCTGAATGCCGCGTTCACACCGGAAACATTGCAGGCGCTGTCGGCGACCTGAATACTGTGCGCTTACGTGCGGGTGCCCGGCAATATTCCCCCGATGAGTACAATGGCGACCTGCGTTACACAATTTTTAAGGAACGTGAAAAAGAACTGTTGATGGAAGGTCATCGTTACTATGATGTGATACGAAACGGCTATGTAAATAAAGAGTTGAAGGGTGGATTTCAAATTGCAACATTGCAGGATCTCCGTGATGGAGCTTTATTCCTGGCAATTTCCAAATATGGAATTCCGAATGAATTCAGCAATAACCCTTACCTCGAACAAAACAGGTACTGGTCGAAATTCTATTGAATTATGGCAAAGCTTATTCGAAATTGGTTTCTCCTGATAGTAGTTATCCATTTTCAATCGTGCACGAAGCAGGAGGTGATAGATACCGGTGTATCTTCAGCCAGGTTTGAAGGCACTGTAATGGATTATCTGCGATCAGATGAGTACAACTGGAAACTCACCTGCGAACTGATCGAGCACGCCGGACTTGAGGCCTTGTTTGCAGGTAAGGAAGTCCAATACCCTGAGATCACGTTTTTTGGATTTACCAGCCAGTCGGTTCAACGCTTCCTGCTCGAGTCGCAATACAAAGACACTTCAGCTGGTGTATTCCGGCAGGTGAGCGACCTGCCCGTTGAACTTGCAAGGGAATTTGTATTGCGTCACGTGGTTGCTGGCAGATATTTAAAAGTAGAATTTGGATTCCTGGATCCGTCGCAGCCACTGAATTCTCCATTGCAGGCAGGGGGCAAGGTGATGACAACACTGGCCGGGAACAGTATCCGTGCATTTTGCGAGTCTTCTTCCTATGGATCCGAAAATACCGGTGGGCCCATTCATATGCGGCTTTATTC
>JAFAGE010000423.1 GCA_023423015.1 Bacteroidota bacterium | reverse complement strand
TTATGGTGCCCTCTCCCATCAATCAACGATCATTCAGCAGATCGGTGGTTGGTACCATCCAGTCGCATATATGAAATGCAGATAAGTTCCCATTCTTTGCACATCGGTCAATCTGAGGCTTCAGGTCAGGATCCCACCAGAGGTGATATACATCCACGGCAACACCGACGTATGCAGATTGAAAATATTCCGCCATTTCATTTGCCTGCTGCAATGTATTAATTGCCGACCGATCGCCTGCATACATGGGATGCAAGGGCTCTATGGTCAATTTTACCTGGTGCTTCTCTGCTGTTTTCAGGCAGGCTTCGATGCCATCCCTGACCTGGTTGCGTGAAATCTCAAGCGCCTGGCGGGACGCCGCTCCGCAAACAAGCACAAGCATCGGAGCTCCGAGTTCAGCAGCTTCTTCAATTGCGCGAATGTTGTCGGCAATTGCTGCTTTCCGTTGTTGTTCGTCTGCCGACGGAAAAAAACCTCCGCGACATAGCGATACAATTTCAAGATTGTGTTCACGCAGGAGGTTGCCCGATTTTCGGATATCCCTGCCTGTTAGAGCATCGCGCCAAACAGTAATACCACCGATTCCTGCCTCAGATAATTCCGAGGCCAGCTTTTCGATAGGCCAGTGTTTTAAAGTTATTGTATGTACACAGCAGCGTGAGAGGTCGGTCAGCTCCCTCATTGAACACAATTAAAAAATGTATAATAGGGTTCTCCACGGTTGATCTTGTCGAGGTGAAGAACAACCTCGCGCAGGTGATAATCGCCCCACATGCTGGATTCGCTGTTGGCTACTTTGGAACCCTGCGGAACAAAATCCCACCTGTTTGGCCAGTGATAAACCGAATGTAATAACAAACCCTGGTGATCCTGACGCGTGCTGATATATGGTTCGTTCAGCAATGTTTGTACAACGGTCAATCCTGCCTGCCAGTAACGCTCTCCTCTTTCTTTTTCACCTTTTTGTTGCAGGTATCTCCCTAATCGCAATAATCCCTGTGAAGCAATTGCGGCAGCTGAGCTATCAACGGGCTCATGCGCATTGTATGGGTCGGCAGTCCTTTGCAGGTAATCGCCCAAGTTATGCAAACCGGGCGCGCCGGTATCCCAGTAAGGAATGCCATCGGTAGTTGTATTCTCAATATAGAAATCAGAAGTAGCTTCAGCAGCGCGGAGCATCCATGCTTCAACTTTGGTGTGTCCTCCAAAAGCGTCGAGATCCTGTTCCGATAAGCTATGCAAAAATTCAAGCTCTTCTGCGAATCCGCATATCGCCCAGGCCAGCCCCCTCGTCCAGGTTGTAAATCCGCTGAACCCCTGCTGGGAATTAGGGCAACGATATTGGCCATCGTTCATGTTAAATACACTTTCATGCGCAGTGCGGCCTCTCAAATCGTAACCATCACGGCCCTCGCCGTAATACACCGAATAGGAAGCTGTTGCATGCAGATGTTGCAATGCGCGACCTAAAAGGCTCACGCGAACATCATTCTCTGCCTGAAAAATATGCCCCAGCTTGTAACTCAATACAAGGCTTCGAACTGACCTGACTGTATCTACAAACAAAGAATGTGGACCATTGAATGAATAGATAAAACCTCCTGTTTTGGTAACCGACCAGCGGGCGGCCTGCACCGCACCTGATATTTTCAATGCGAGTTCATAAAAATTTTTCTCCTCTGCATCAAAGGGAATTTTATTCTCCTTCATCAACCGCAGAAGATTACCGTATGTACTCACATTATTGAATCCATGATCGTGCACACCTACATGGCTGATGTGCGGGGCCATCTTCTTCACGGTACTTTCACGACCAATGTTCAAAAATTGTTCATCGTTGGTTGCGTCGTATTGCAGAATAGCGGAGCCAAATTGAAAACCTTGTGTCCATTCTGTCCAGCCACGAGTTGTATATCGCCCGTCGACTGTATAAACCGGAGTTCCTTTCGAAACATCATAGTTGTTTTCAATATCGAGAATTTTCTCTCCCGAAAGTTTCCAGAACCGCGAAATCAGGTGTGTGAGGTCAGCAGGATTTAAGTGCGTCTTTATGTCAAGCATGTTTTTTTTCGTTCAGTTGTCTTTGATTAGACCGGCTTAAAGCTAATTAAAAACGGACTTTGAAATCATTTTTCGTTTTTTGTCTTGTTTTCCAGCAAAACGACGGAAGGGCTGGCATCGCTCCACCGTTTTAGCAACGCCTGCGGAATGGATCCCATAGCCATTTTTGCACTGCCGAGCACGATGTCTTCGTCGCCATCGTCGTCCACGTCTGCCGCATCCATCACCAACCAGCGGCCTGAGGCAGCAGCCGGAATGCTGAAGGGCCTGAAATCCAGGTTCCCATTATTCTGCCAATATACAAAAGCTTCTTCCGGACGGTTATTGTAATCAGGAAAGTAGGCAATCGATGCAAGATCCTTATCACCATCTGCATCAAAGTCGTGCGTAATTACTTTGTATGCACCATTCATCTGCAGAAATACTTTTTCTTCAAATTTATTTCTACCATTGTTGAGATATATCCGGATGCCGTGATATGGCTTAAGTATCGGCGGATAGTCGCCATTGTCGCCATTGGTAACAATAATATCAGGATGATTGTCGCCGTTCACATCTGTCATTTCGAAATAATCTGAACCATGTGCCGGCGAAAATCTTATAATATTTTCTTCCCGGAACCTGCCGTTGCCTTCATTGAAATAGATAAATAATCCTTCATCGCCTTGCGCCATCAAAGCCAGAATATCCGGTCTATTATCGTTATTAAAATCATGCAGAATTGTTTTTACTGCTCCCGGCAAAGGACGCAATGTATGTTTGATGAAACCACTATCAGCGCGTTTTTCAAACCAGGATAGTTGGCCGGCATTGTTTCCAAATTCACACATCACAATATCCGTTTGTCCATCATCATTCAGGTCACCCAAAGAAGCGTGAACGGGCCGCTGCAATGAATCAAGTATGATTTGTTTCGATCCGTCGCGGAGCAACGTTAGTCGCCCATTTTTTACATCGGAAGGATGCATCACTCCCATCGAAAGAATCAATAAATCCTGCCCGCGTGGAATTATCTGCGAAATTCCCGTTTCCATCATCAAAGAATCAGTAACCTGCATGTTATTCAGTCTGTATAATTTACCCGAAAGACCATCGGCAAACATTACGTTTCCAACTGGAGGCAGAATCTTTATTGCGCTTGTAAGCGGAGGAGAAATTCGAAACGGAGAAGCCTGATATTTAAAGATGGTAAACGATGTGTCTATGCTGATGTAGGCATTTTCAGATCTTAAGCTATCGGGAGAAGACGTGAGGTAATACCGAATGATCTGTTTCCACTCTTGCGGCTTCATTACCGGCGGCATATTATCGTTCTCCAGGTAGGTTGCTCCCTCAAAATGCCTGAAGGCAAGTAATCCACCCATTTTCGGCAGCACATGATTCAGCCATGTTTTCTTATCGAGCAATTCCGGCTGAGGAAACTGGTGACAACCGCTGCAATGTTTTTCAGCAAGCATTTTTCCTTCCCGAATTTCTTTTTGCTCTCTGTTGCCGTTGCATGCAACAGACAGAAGAGCAATCAAGGGCAGCCAGAATCTCATGTCCGGGCAAATTAAGAAAACTGCTTCAGCTCCTGAATTCATTCGGTTTTTCAACACAAAAAAAATGGCCGGATAAAATCCGGCCATTTATATAAATCACCACACTTTTTTAAATCAATAACCTTCGTTTTGAACGAGCGTAGATGTTCCGTTTTCCTGCTGAAGGTCGATCTGCCTTTGAGGAATCGGGAAGTACCGGTGCTTAGGCTGGAAAGTACCTGTACCATATGCGGCGGAAAGTCTTGCCTTTTCATATGGAAGCAGGGTATTAATTTCCTGCTCAGCAATACCCCATCTTACGAGGTCGAAGAAGCGGTGGCCTTCCATTCCAAGCTCAAGCAGGCGCTCCATTCTTACAGCCCTCCTGGCATAATCCTGGTCTGGGAAGTTTGCATACTGGCTGATCTGGTAGTTTGCAGCATCTGCTCCACCACCGGTTTTTACCCAGGTTGAAGGAACTGCAGCGCGTGCACGTACACGATTCACATAACCTAATGCATTGGCGATTGATCCGGCTTCTATTTCAGCTTCTGCAGCCATCAACAACACATCTGCAAAACGCATGAGCTTGTAGTTGGTTGAGGTAAGACCGCTTGTCCAGCTGGTATTATCAGTGAACGAACCCGCCTGGCTGGCATAGTACGACATTTTCTTTGGCGCATATGGACCACCATTACCCTGATCACGGATCCATGATTTACCAGGATACTCACCCCAGTCAAGAAATGGAATTCCTCTCCTACCTACTGTCCAGTCGAGACGAGGATCAAGCGGGCCGGCATCAGGAGTGAATGGGTCTGTAGATTCAAGACCCATATCGTTTTTCACTTCGTTGGTTGGGCTATTAAAGCTGTAATCGAGAAGCGGAAGACCCGCGTTTGTTCTGAACGCATTTACAAACGAGAACGAAGGCTGGAAGAATCCGCAGCATCCACCGGGACCGTTATTATACGGGAAGTTAAGGATCTGTTCCCAGTTGGCATTTTGTCCACCCGAACCATCGTTAATCGACGCTTCATAAGCCAGCACTGTTTCAGCGCGGACTGCATTTACGGTTTCACGTTCTGCATTAAACAGATCGTGGAAGGATGGAGCGAGATCGTATTTGATACCACCGGAGGTAACTCCATTTGTGATAACGTCGGTGAAGATGGGAAGCGCTTCGGCATATTTCTGCTGGAACAGCAGGGCTTTTGCATAAAACGCGTCAGCTGCCCACTTGTTGATCCTGCCCACCTGCGATTTTGTTGCAGTCAGTGTTGTTCTTGCAAATTGGAAGTCTTCCATAATCATGGGCCAGGCATCAGTCTGGTTGCCTACATCGGCAAGTGTGGTTTCGCCATACTTAACATTCTCATTAATGTATGGTATGTTGTTCCACATCTTCTTTGCTTCCATGTGATAATATCCGCGAAGAAACCGTGCCTCGGCAATCATCTGGTTTTTTTCTTCTGCCGAGATATCTTCATCCGACAAAGCAGAAGCGATGCGAATGGCAGCGTTTGTACGCGCTATTCCTTCGTAAACTGCTCTCCATTTTACGTTGAAGTAGTTATTACCGGGAAGCGCTGAATATTGCTGAATCGGGTTGATGTCGGCCTGGTCGCCGGCATCGGAACCTTTGTTGGCTTCGAGGCCCACAATACTTCCATATACCCAGTTCTGGCCGCCGCCTTCCCAGCCGATACCTTTGATGGCTGCATAAGCGGCAATGAGCAACTGATCTGCTCCTTTCTTACTACGAAGTTCTGTTTCCGTTAACAGACCAGTTGTTTCCTGGTCGAGAAACGCCTTATTACAGGCGGCAATTCCCGAAAGCAGGATGGCAGCTGTGGCCCCTGCATACAAGAATTTAATTTTATTTTTTAGCATTTGCATTGAATTAAAATTTGCGGTCAAACAATTATAATCCTAAGCTTAAACCAAGAATTACCTGGCGGTTAGCGGGATAGTTTCCTACGTCAATACCGAAATTGGTATCAACACCACTTACTTCTGGATCCGTTCCATCGTAACCGGTCAGCGTAAACAAGTTGGTTGTTTGAGCAAATACTTTAAGTGTACTAACACCCACCCTGTTAAGTAGTTTTTCCGGAAGGCTGTAACCGAGTTTCAGGCTTCGCATCCTCAGGTATGAAGCGTCTTCAACATAGTATGAGTTGAGAACCGCGTTTGTACTGAAGTTGGATACGTTTTCGAACCTCGGAATATTTGTGTTCGTATTATCAGGACTCCATGCATTCAGCACTCTCGACGATTTTCCGATACCGGCAAACGAAGGATAGAAGTCGGTGAACCATTTTGTAAAGTTCAGCGCTTCACCGCCTTGTGTACCGTAGAACAGTGCCTCAAGTTCGAAGGCCTTGTAGTACAACCTTAGATTTAAACCATACGTAAAATCAGAGTTCGGGTTGCCTATGAATGTGCGGTCAGCGTCGTTGATAGTGCCGTCACCGTTAAGATCGGCATACTTAAACCGACCCGGAGCAGCACCGTCCTGCGTAGCATGTTTCGACACCTCGTCGGCATCCTGGAAGAGACCGAGTACCTGGTATCCGAAGAAGGAAGATACTGGCTGACCTACCTGGTTGCGCACAATACCACCACCGATTCTTCCTGAGAAGCTTACGTCGAAGTTATTGGTGATGTCGGAAACGCGTGTGATTTCGTTTCTGTATGTAGTAAAGATGAAATCGGTTTCGAAGCGGAAGTTACCAGGCCGGCTTTTGTACGTAAGCATTACGTCTACACCCGTATTCTTCATCGAACCGATATTCACGAATGGTGCCTGTGCGTCACCACCGATTACGGCTGCGATTTCCTGTTGGAACAGGAGGTCTTTTGTTTCCCTGGTATACCAGTCGAAGATTACGTCGAGGCGGTTATTGAAGAACGTACCATCAAAACCTACGTTAATGGTTGTATTCGATTCCCATTTTGCCAATGGGTTACCGATTCCGGTAAAAACAATACCTGGAGATGTTCCTGTATTGGTACCAGAAATATCATAACCGAATATTGCCTGAGAACCAGCAGAGCTTACGCCATTTGCGGTTGAGATGCGGGAGTTACCCATCTTACCCCAACCTCCGCGGATTTTCAGATCGCTTACCCATCCTACCGATTGCATAAAATCTTCGGAAGTGATGCGCCATCCTGCAGACACAGCGGGGAAGATACCATACTTGTCTTCTTCGCCGAACACGGATGCACCGTCGCGGCGGATCGTAGCACTGAGCAGGTACCTATCCATAAAAGAATAGTCAACCTTACCGAACTGCGAATAAAGTTTGGTCAACGGTTGACCGTTGCTGGTTACCACACGTCCTGCAGGGTCTGTATTGGTGATGGTCAGATACCGTGGACTGATGCTGAATGGATTTAAACCCTGGCCATTGATAACTCTCGCATAACCATCGGCGATAGCTTCAATACCACCCACAAAGTTGATATTGTGCTCACCGATTTCCTGCGAATAACGCACGGTGTTTGTCCAAACCCATCCGGCGCTGTTACCCGAGCCTTCTCCGAAAGTGTAGTTGCCTACGTTTTCAGAATTCTCGTAGGTACGATGGCTGAGGAAGCGGAATTGAAACATGTTGAATATGCCTCCGAAGCTGCTTCTGAATGTGAAGTGGCGAAGGAAGTCTACCTCTCCATAAATATTACCCTGGATGAGTGAAGAAAAACCTTTGTTGCCTTGTTCACGGGTTCTGCGGGCCACAGGCTGTGTAGAGTTATTGAAACCTGGCGCAGTTGTACCAGCAAAACCGCCTCCTTCGTCATAAACCGGAATCAGGGGATTGATGGTAAGAGCGAACATGATGTCGTTCTCACCTGCCGGGCCACCCAGGCTCGGATTCTCCCTGTATGTGTATTGGAAGTTCTGGCCGAAGCGGATACCTTCCTTCACTTTGAATTCACTGTTCAGGCGAAGTCCGTATTTCTTCAATCTTGTTGCGAGAACCACGCCTTTTTCATCGTAGTAGCTCAAACCTGCATAGTAACGTGCATTTTCGCTACCGCCGCTGAAGCCGAGTGTATGGTTCTGAATGGGACGAACACTGGTTAGTGCATCATACCAGTCGGTGCCGGCCTTATTGGCGCGGATGATCTGGTAAATAGGACCCTTGTCGAAATTGGTGTTATAAAGCGACATGTCAATGGCGGGATCGCCTTCAAAGAGACCTGCAGACGAACCTGCTTTCAGGTAATCAGGCAGCACCGGGGTAGCACCACTACCATACTGCGGGTGGGTTAACGGCTGGTTTGCCGCTGCCAGCGCCTGCCAGGTAAGGTCTGCCTGTTGTTGCGGGGTAAGGAGGTCGAGCCCGTCACCCGGAATTGACCAACCATAACTCAGGTCGTACTTGAGGTTTAGTTTGCCATCGCCATACTTGCCTTTCTTCGTGGTAATGAGGATAACGCCCGCAGAAGCTCTTGCACCATATATAGATGCAGAGGCGGCGTCTTTAAGCACTGTGGTAGCATCGATATCGTTGGCATTCAGCCAGTCGATGTTGAAAGTGGGCACTCCGTCCACAATGTAGAGCGGTTCGTTGCCCGAGAAAGATCCGAACCCGCGGATACGCACCTGGCTGGGTGTACCCGGCTGACCGGAAGTGATCACCGTGACACCCGGGGCACGGCCCTGAAGTTGCTGCTCAGGGTTACCCGAAGGAACTGCCTGCAGCTGTTCGCCTTTTACAGTTGAAACTGCGCCGACGATGTTTTTTCGTTGCTGACTCGAATAACCGGTCACAACGATTTCGTTGAGATTAGAAGTAGACTCCGACAGAACAACTGTAATCGGTCCATCAGTAATGGACACTTCCTGTTCTGCATAGCCTACATACGAGATAATCAGGGAATTAACCCCTGCGGGAACCCTAATGGAAAAGGTTCCGTCTGCACCCGATACAACGGCCGTGCTCGTTCCTTTTGCACGCACAGTGGCTCCCTCAACAGGCTCTGCGTTAGCGGTAGTAATTTTACCGGTAACACCTGTTTGAGAAAATGCTACTGAGGAGAAAAGGAGGAGAAAAGTTAAGGGCACGAAATACCGAAGAATGGTCAGTTTTGGCATAATCGTTTTTGTTTTACGTTAGATACTCCCCCCTGGGGGGTTTGGCAAGAGCGTTTAAAATTAAGGTTTTCTTAACAGGAGACAAAAATTTAAGTAAGGGTGCTGCTCTATACTGGTTTTTTTTTAAACGATTGAAGATGAAGCTGCAGGAGCGCAACTTTTCTGCGGAGACATTTGCACCCAGGCCCGGATTTGCATTTTAGCGAATGCCTTTCTATCTTGATATTCTTCCGCGTCCACTGAAATTCCATTACTATCCAATCTCCGGCTGTTTTTGAAATCTGATTAAAGCCTGGGAAGCCTCTACTTTATGGTTCGCGGATTCTGCCTGGCGGCAACTTTTCTTCTGATATTTGGCTCTTCGCGCGTTCTGGCCCAGCACCAGGTGCCAGCTGATGGTCGATTCAACTTCAATGTACGGTACGACGTACGGGGACTGGATTTTATCCTCAGGCTGAAGCCTCTTACCTATCAATTCGACGTAAAAAAATATGAGCGAAGCATCCTGAAGTCGGATGCAAGCCATGCCATCCTCAATTTTGGCGACGAAAGTGTAATGAAGACCCGTCGCGCGGGGTTTATTGCGCAGGATGTGGAAGATGCTGCAATACTCACCGGTTTTAATTTCAGCGGATTCAAAAAACCTGACAATAAGCGGGAACTATACACCATCAGTTATGAATCGTTTGTGGTGCCTCTTGTTAAAGCGGTACAGGAGCAACACGACCTGATTACGGAATTGCAGCTTTCGTTGGATGCGCAGAAAAGGAAAAACGAAATGCTCGAAAAACAGATCATTTCCCTGAATGATAAACTAAATACGATTTTAACGCTGCTTGAAAAACAGGTGCAGACTGAAAAGCAGGTGGAAACAACGAAATAGATCAGTCTACTTCTTCATGAATTTCTTATACGAGTCATTTATGTAAAGCAGCAGATCCTGGTCGATCATTCCACGGAGCTGTTTGTAAGAAGGCCTGTAATCTCGCATAAAACGCTGGAGAGCTTCACCCTCCAGGCCGGTAACGCGGTGAACATACGAAGGTGAAAACCGGTAATCAATGTATGCGTCCTGCTCATATTCCTCGTATTGTTTTAGGAACCTCCTCCTGTCTTTCTGTTTCCGCGAGAAATAGGTGATAGGGCTAACGGTTACTCCAAAGCCATATTGCGCATCATTTCCTCCACGGAGCGATTTGGTTGGCCTACCCAGCAATTCCGCATACTCCATACGGCGCATCAGGGAATCTTCCGCATAAGTTCTCTGACTTATTGTTACAGTGTCGAGCGAAACGGGTGCGGCCTGCAAACCAAGGAAGAGGCCAGTAATAATAATATCCTGCGAGAGTTTAACAGTGTCCGGACGGTATCCCGCCGATGAAAAAATAAGTATATCATTTTCATTCGCCCGAATGGAGAACATACCATCCTGACCAGCTTTTTTGAACAGCCCAAGCGTAGTATTGAAGATAGTTGCGCCCTCCAGGGGAACATCCGTTCTGGAATCCATCACCTTGCCCCGGAGGGTTGTCTGGCCAGAGACAATTCCCGCTGTGAAGATGATTAATATAGTGAGGATAAAGTGGTTCATAGTGCGAATGTCCTCAAAATTCACGCCGCAGCGCAATCCGATTTAGTATTGTCTTGTTAATACGCCACTTAAAAAGACGATGCTTAAACCAATATTAACGCTTGCCTTCCTTTGCGCATTCGTTCACACTTATGCGCAGCAATCATCTTCCGGAAAATACGGGTTAAAAACCGCAGGCCTGCAGGAATATTCAGCGGCTATTGAAACAAAGCCCGGCCACGAATTAGTTGATCTGGCAAAATACATTCCGTCTGCTCTAATCGACATCCGGTATGCAACAGAAAACAATTTCATGCACAGGAAAATGTATGAGGAAGAGTTTGCTTTCCTGCGCAAAGATGCGGCAGATTCGCTGCGTGTTATCCAGGCCGAACTTAACAAACTGGGTTATGGATTGAAGATTTATGATGCATACCGGCCTTATGGTGTAACCGTTCAATTCTATGAAGCTTACCGCGACACGACGTACGTTGCATCTCCATATTCCGGGTCGCGACATAACCGCGGTTGTGCCGTCGATCTTACACTTATTGAATTAAAAACCGGCAAAGAAGTACAAATGCCAACTGCGTACGATGATTTTTCGGAACGCGCGCACGCAAAATATCGCGACCTGCCGGCTAAGGCAACGCGCAACAGGCGCCTGTTACAAAAAATGATGACGGGCCACGGGTTCGACATATATCCCGCCGAATGGTGGCACTTCGATTTTAAGGGCTGGCAGCAGTACGAAGTGCTGGATGTTCCGTTTGCGCAACTTGCGGGTGAGCAAGTGAAAAGTGAAAGGTGAGAGGTGGCATGGCGAATGTATCTTGCATTTGCGATGAAACAAATCGGCCGCACGAAACTCATAATCATACTGGGCTTACTTTCCGCTATTGGACCATTCTCCATCGATATGTACCTTCCGGGGTTCCCGGTAATCGCGGCCGACCTGAAAACAACACCAGAAATGGTGTCGTATTCATTATCAAGTTATTTTATTGGAATCTGTGCTGGTCAAATGCTGATCGGACCGCTGCTCGACCGCTTTGGCCGTAAGCCACCGTTGCTGGGAGGATTGTTTTTATACATCATCTCCGCATTGGGTTGCGCATGGGCACCGACAATCGAAAGCCTTATCATATTTCGTTTTTTCCAGGCTGCCGGCGGATGCGCAGGAATGGTAACGCCGCGGGCAATTATCAGGGACGTGTTTCCTGTGGAGGAAAATGCCCGAATCTTCTCTCTACTCATCCTCATCATCGGGGTGTCACCCATCATTGCTCCAACCGCAGGTGGCTATGTAACGGCGCATTTCGGGTGGCACGCTATATTCCTCCTTCTGGCGGCGATAACTGTCCTCATCACGTTACTGGTCATCTTTGTTTTACCTGAAAGCCGCAAAGCAAACCCTGAATTTTCGCTGAAGCCCCGCCCGATTCTCACCGGATTCTACCGCGTAATTACAAACGGACAATTTTCCACTTATGCATTTACCGGCTCGCTTGCGTCAGCAGGATTGTACGCTTACCTGGCAGGCTCTCCCTTTGTGTTTATGGACCTCTACCATGTGAGCGGCCAGCATTACGGCTGGATCTTCGCGATCATCGCCGGCGGACTGATCTCAAGCAGCCAGGTAAACAACATGCTTTTAAGAACATACAAGAGTGAACAAATTATTCCCGTTGTACTTTCCATTCAATGCTTCGTTGCGCTTTGCCTGGTGTTGGGCACTTTTACGGGAATTCTCAACCTCTACGGAATCATCGCTTGCATATTTCTTTATCTCTGCTGCCAGGGATTTTCGTTTCCAAATTCATCGGCCCTGTCGATGGCTCCCTTCACACGCGAAGCTGGCAGCGCATCTGCATTGCTCGGATCCGTTCAAATGGCACTCGGTGCAATTGCATCGGCCCTGGTGGGTGTTTTCAGCAATGGCACCGCCATCCCGATGGTTGGGGTAATGGCAGCGTGCTCCCTTTCGGCCATAATCGTCCTTTTTACAGGCAGGCGACTTATCAAAGCAAGTGTTCGTGAAGAAGATATCCAGGATGAAACGCTCGAGATGATCGAGAAAGTTTAAGGTTGGCCGGCACGGTTCCGGATAAGAAAGTACGCGAGTCCGGATACAACCAATACTACCATTCCGGTTCCGGCAATGGAAGGAGTATTGACAGCAATGGCTGCTCCCACAAACACATATGCAGCGATGAATAATATTGGAATGAGCGGGTACCAACGGATATTGTACACCTTACCATCCAATTCGCGGGTACGCTTCCGAAGAATAAACAATGCAATGCCTGAGGCTACAAATCCAAAACAATCAAGAAAAATACTGAAGCTCAAAATACGCTCGAATGTTTCTGCAAAAAACACGACGAGAATACTAACGAGTGTATATACCGCCAGTGAAATACTGTAAACTCCTGAATGCTCATTGCGTTTGGCGAATGAACGCGGAAACACGCCATCGGTGCTCATTGCGTACATTACCCTGGGATTACTCAACAGGTTTACGTTCACATATGCCAATACCGAAAGAAAAAGGAAAAGGGAAAATATCACGGAACCCTCATTACCAAACATCTTTCCAATAACAGTTGCTGCTACTTCGCGCGATGTCTGCAGATTGTCGTACCCCAACACAAAATAGTACGAAAGGTTTGTGAGCAGGTAAAGGACAATGACAACCAGCATACCCCTGTTAATGGCGCGGGGTATATTTCTCTGGGCAGCGTTTACCTCGCTGCCGAAGTTTATTGTTTGCTGGTAACCGCCATAGCTAAACGAAACTGCAACCAGGGCAACACCGAGCGACGAGATGGTTTCCGTTAAAGTTTCATCCGGAAGAACCGCCAATGATTTTAAATCCGCCTGATGAATGTCCGGTAAAAAGAGCGCTCCGATTACCACAAGCAACATGCAGATTTTGATTATCATAAGCACATTCTGCGTATTGGAACTTAACCGCAAACCTTTAAGGTTGATAAAAAAGAACAGGAGAATTGCGGATATAGCAACTGCCTGTTCCATCAATGGCGAACTATTTTCTGTGAATACGGGCAATACATACCCGGCACCGATAAGTGCTACGCCACCAATTGAAGCTGCGTTCGAAACAAGTATGCTGATATTAATTGCAAATGCAATGGCAGGATGATATGCATAAGAAAATACCCGGTAGTACGCACCGGTCACGGGATAACGTGCTCCGATTTCGGCATAGGTCATAGCACCACATATGGAGATGAATCCTCCAATAATCCATGCTGCGAAATAGACCAGCGGTGCAGAGGCAGCGCTTGCAGCATCCACTGAGGTGCGGAATATTCCCATTCCGATCACCAGCCCGATCACGATCATCGTGAGATCGAATAACCTCAGCCTGTTTGCGCCATTCATTAATTTAGTAATCTATGAATCTAATCATTTTCTAAAAACTTGCTTTAGCTTTAAGCGATGCAAAAAATTCAATGGGGAATTATTGGTTGCGGCAACGTAACAGAAGTTAAAAGCGGTCCCGCGTTTAATAAAGTACCTGATTCGAAACTGGTGGCAGTAATGCGTCGGGATGCAGGAAAGGCAGAAGACTATGCGCAAAGGCACCAGGTTCCCAAATGGTATAGTAATGCACAGCAGCTCATTGATGATCCGGACGTGAATGCAATATATATTGCTACTCCCCCATCATCACACGAAGAATATGCGCTCGCAGCGATTGAAGCTGGCAAGCCTGTGTACCTCGAAAAACCTATGAGTGTAGATAGCAGCAGTGCAAAGCGTATTGCTTCAGTAGCAAGCAGCAAGAATGTGAAACTCTGCGTGGCTCACTACAGAAGACACCTTCCGTTGTTCAAAGAAATCCATTCATTACTTCAAAAAAACACCATCGGGCAGGTTCGTTCCGTGCATTTACAATTATTTCAGTCACACGACAAAACAGGTTTTGAACCAGGTCCCGATAACTGGAGGTTAAAGCCGGAGATCAGTGGCGGAGGAATATTTCATGATCTCGCGCCACATCAGCTTGATATTTTATATTATTATTTCGGCAAGCCGGAATTCGTTACTGGTTTAGCTTTAAACCAGGCTGGCTTGTACAATGCCGATGATTTTGCGACAGGCATTATTCGTTTTCCCAACAATATTATATTTAATGGCACCTGGGCATTTAATGTTCCTGCAGACGCATCAATTGACAGTTGCACCATAATCGGAAGCTCCGGATATCTGCAATTCTCCATATTTACAATGGATAAACTACTTATCCATACCAACGGGCAATCCCAAACAGTTTCCATCGATGTGCCTCAACACGTGCAACAACCGATGATTGCCGAAGTGACTCAATATTTTCTCGGCAAGCGAGACAATCCCTGT
>JAFAGE010000073.1 GCA_023423015.1 Bacteroidota bacterium | reverse complement strand
GCAAAGGTGAGACTTTTTTCAGAATTTTCCAATTTGGCAGCCTGTGCGGTAAAATAGGCATATGGCACCAGGAGATGGAGGGAATCACGATAAAAGGAAGCTATCTGCGTATAAACCTGTGCTTTTTTCTGGTTATCAGAACTCTTTTCAGCGTTATTTTCCAGGAAAGTCAGGCGTGCACGTTGCTCAGTATTTAATTGTGCGCGAGACGCTTCGAGGATGGTGTTAATATTAAACAAGGAATCGCGCGATGCGGTAGTTGATTGTACCTTGTTTTTCGGCGGAACAGTTCTTCCTAAAAAGTAAATAACACAAAAGAGCAGGGTTGCTCCTGCCAGTACTGCAAGCTGTTGTTTTTTCAAGCCAAGAAATTAAGCCGCTAAATTACACTTCATCTTCCGGGTTCGGCTGATCTTCTTTAACAGATTGCAGTTTTTTAACTTCTGCAACAAACTCCTTGGCAGGTTTGAAAGCGGGTATATAATGTTCAGGGATGTGAACAGCTACATTTTTCTTGATGTTTCTTCCGATCTTGGCCGCCCTCTTCTTGGTAATGAAGCTACCAAAGCCGCGGATATAAATGTTTTCTCCCTGCGACAAAGTGTCTTTCACCTCTTTGAACATGGTTTCCAAAGTAACCAGTACATCAACCTTGGGTATACCTGTTTTTTCAGATATTTGGTTAACGAGGTCTGCTTTTCTCATAATTGAAAATTTAACTGAGGGTTATGGTTCGTTTTTTTCAGGCAAACAGCACAAAATCAATTCTTTATTGAAATTAAACGGAATTTTCGATAAAAGCAAGAAAACTGTAAATTATTGATAATGAATTTACTTAATTTTTTTGATGGACATTGATTTTGCAGAAAATTTGCTGAGGTGGCATCATGAAGACAATACCAGGCAGATGCCATGGAAAGGAGAGAAGAACCCGTACCGTATCTGGATCAGCGAGATCATCTTACAACAAACCCGCGTAGAACAGGGAGAAGCCTACTACAGGAAATTCATCAACAGATTTCCGGATATACAATCGCTCGCACAGGCAGATGATGCTGAAGTATTTAAATTATGGGAAGGCCTGGGTTATTACACCCGTTGCAAAAATCTCCTTTTAACTGCGCGACACATTGCAAATGAATTAAGAAGTGAATTTCCTTCTACATACAACGACATTCTCAAACTGAAAGGTGTTGGTCCCTACACTGCTGCGGCAATCGCTTCTTTTGCTTTCGGCGAACCCCGGGCGGTTCTGGATGGAAATGTAGTACGTGTCCTCTCGCGCTACTTTGGAATTTCAACTCCTGCACAAACGACAGGCGGTAAGCAACTATATACGACACTCGCGAATTCATTAATATCCGGTGAGAATCCTGCAGCTTATAACCAGGCTATAATGGATTTTGGAGCTACAGTATGCCGTCCGCGTAATCCGCTCTGCAACATCTGTGTTCAACAAGACAATTGCCAGGCATACCAAAAAAATTATGTTCATCTTTTACCGGTAAAAGAAAAAGCTTTGGCAAAGCGAATGAGGTGGATGAATTATTTCATCGTGCGCCACAACGGATACGTCTTTCTGCGCAAACGCACATCCCGTGATATCTGGCAAAACCTGCACGAGTTCATCCTGTCTGAAACGGAGCATGAATTAACAGATCCTGACGTGTTGCTCCGGCGGATGTTCCCGGGCATCACATACAGGTTAACGCTTACTTACCAATCGGGAACTCAGCAATTAAGTCACCAGACCATCAGGGGTAACTTCTATGTGGTGGATCTGCAACAACGCGCCGATCCGGGGCCTGATTATGAGATGGTAAAGGCCGATAACCTTCATGAGTATGCGTTTCCACGTTATATAAACTCTTTCCTTAGGGAGCACTCCGTTTAAAGCGGTGTTAAATGTGAATTACACTTTTGGTTATCAGGTAAAATACAAGGTAGTTGTAGCTAAATAATTAGGGATGATTCTACGAAAAAATTTAACTTTAAAAAGGCATTAGCGGTAGACGATTACTCACCAACAAACATATTTAGTTATGAGAGGTGTAAATAGGGTCATGCTGATTGGAAATCTTGGTCGCGATCCCGATGTTCAACATCTGGAAGGAAATATCGCAGTAGCAAAGTTCCCTTTGGCTACAACAGAAACTTTCAAAGACAGGGCAGGCAAGCTGATCTCTCAAACAGAATGGCACACAGTAGTGCTGTGGCGAGGTCTCGCTGAACTTGCACAAAAATACCTGCACAAAGGAAGTTTGGTCTATATCGAAGGACGCCTGCGAACCCGGAGCTGGGAAGACAAGGAAGGAAATAAGAAATTTGCAACCGAAGTAGTGGGCGATAACCTGATAATGCTCGACAAAAGAACCGATGGTGGTCATGCACATGGACCCGCATCATCCGAAGGAATGGAAGGGTTCTCTCCCGACATTCCGCCGATTGGTGATCCAAATGAGCCGCTACCGTTCTGATGTATGTAGTAGAACCGCATTACATTTTACAATTTGGATCATTCGTATATTTTTGCATCTACACAGAGGCAGGTCATCGGCCTGCCTTCTTGATTATCAAACTGAAATAATTGAAGAACCAGCTACTGATCAGTGTTTGTGATGCATTTTATCCATTATTCCTGGTGGCAAATACTCAGGCAACCGTGTTGCTTGCATTGACTGTGATCGTTCTGCTCATCCTTTCTTTCTTTATATCGGGCGCAGAAGTAGCTTTTTTTTCACTTACATATCGCGATGTCAACCTCCTCAAAACCAAGCAGGACGCCGGATGGAAACGAATTGCTAACCTGCTCGAGGAGCCTAAAACATTGATGGCCACGTTGAACATCTCGAACAGTATGGTCAACATAGCTGCGATCATTCTCCTTAATGTCCTGATCGACACTTCGCAGATCGGTTATAATCTGAACCTCTGGGTCGTATTGCTTCTCAAGGTGTTGCTGATCACCTTCTTAATTGTATTATTTGGTGAAATCCTGCCGAAAGTGCGCGCTACACAGAACAATCTGAGGTTCGCGTATGAAGCTTCATACCTTGTGGAGATACTCTATCTCCTTTTCCACAGAATTGCCGTGCGCCTCATGAATATGTCGGATAGTATTGAGAGATTCCTGGGAGGAAGAGCCTCGAGAGCTTATTCACAACAACAACTGGAAGCTGCTATCAAGTCGACCGTACAGGAAGAAGACGAACAAAGAATACTTACAGGTATATACAAATTTGGCGACATTACCGTGAAACAAATCATGCGCACAAGGCTTGATGTAAGTGGCGTGGATTACAACCTGGATTTCGGGTCGCTTAAGAAACGTGTTGAGGAATTACATTATTCCAGGCTTCCTGTTTATCGTGGAAGCCTCGACGACATTGTAGGTATGATACATACGAAAGATCTGCTTCTCTACCTCAACGAACCGGACTCTTTTGACTGGCGCACCGTTATCAGAACTCCTTACTTTGTTCATGAGCAGAAATACATTGAACATCTCCTGAAAGAATTCCAGGCAAAGAGGATTCATTTCGCAGTTGTTGTAGATGAGTTTGGAGGAACAAGTGGTATCGTGACGCTGGAGGATATCCTTGAAGAAATCATCGGCGACATTAAAGACGAATTCGATGATGAAGAATCGCCAAACAAAAAGATCGATGAAAATAACTACATATTTGAAGGCGGTATCATGATCAACGAAGTTTCCGGAACAATGGGCCTATCTCCCGATACA
>JAFAGE010000048.1 GCA_023423015.1 Bacteroidota bacterium | reverse complement strand
ACTTTGCTGCCTTTTTTGTTTCCAAATACATCATTGGTGAATTCAAGATTGGCAATACTATTGCGCGTTCGGTAAACGAAGACTTCGTTACCCTTGAAGTGATCTTCGCTGGCCTGATTGCTGCCATTGACTGGAACCTGCTCACCTGGTGGTTTGGAATTCCTTCTAGCTCTTCACACACGCTTCTCGGTGGATTTATGGGCGCAGCCATTGCCCACGCAGGAGCTTTGTCAGAAAACGGCGTCGATGTAATAAACTACGCCAAAGTAATTCCTACTTTTCTGTTCATATTTCTGGCACCCATGATTGGTATGTTCATGGCCTTCCTGATAACGGTGTTTATTGTGAATGTGTGCCGGCGGGCCAACCCGTACAAGGCTGATAGCTGGTTCAGGCGACTGCAGCTGGTGTCTTCGGCATTATTCAGCCTGGGACATGGCGGTAATGATGCGCAGAAAGTAATGGGAATTATCGGTGCTGCCATTATCTATTACGAAAAACAACGCGGTAACGACCTCTCCTTTAATGAATTTGTTGCCGAGTACGTTTGGGTGCCTATCGCGAGTTTCACGGCGATTGCAATTGGAACAATGAGTGGCGGTTGGAAAATTGTAAAAACCATGGGTACACGCATCACTAAAGTTACTCCTCTCGAAGGTGTAAGTGCAGAGACCGCAGGCGCCGCCACGTTGTACCTGACTGAGCACCTCGGTATTCCTGTCAGCACTACCCATACTATTACCGGAGCCATCATCGGCGTAGGCGCTACAAAAAGGTTGTCAGCAGTTCGCTGGGGTGTAACCATCAATCTTGTTTGGGCTTGGATTCTTACTATCCCTGTAAGCGCACTGCTTGCGGCACTCTGTTACTATATCCTGGTGCTGGTTACTTAACGGGTTCAGAGGGAGTAATTCTCCCCAAGGCATTCTTCGTTTTGTTTGTCAGCCTGCGGAATTGTTGCGTTCCGTTTGTTGAATACGCCAGGTACTCACACGAATCCGAAATGTATACAGTCTTATACACGTCTCCGCCAGCAAACAGGTAAAGCTTCTTGTAATGAAGACAAGTGTTGGCTGATATGCTATCTCCTTCCAGATCGCGAAGCAACAGGGAGATTAAGGATGAATCTGAAGAACGCCGCAATTGATAATGTTTCTGGTTATGCGGATCAGGATAAAAGATCAATTCAAGACTATCTGTCTTTTTAAAAACCGTCGCAACATTTTTTACAGCATCATGTTCCCCACACGCGGAAATAAAAACGCCCCATAAAACAGGAATCAATATCTTTTTCATATTCTACAAAATCGTAAAGGTGAGAAGCAATCTTCTCACCTTTCAGTTTTCAATTCTCACCTTTCTCACCTCCGAACTTATGGTAGAGGCAGGTCACCCTTCACTTCTCACCACCATCAATTACCCTTCGTAAAAAACCTCGTCCATCCCTGCAGCCAGTTTTCCTGGCCAACAGCGCCTTTATGGCTCGTGGCTGTGAAAAATACATCAAGCCCGGTAAAATCAGCACCCGTGTCTGCGCCACCACCTGTTACAGGTGAAAAATCGGGGGCTGCTATATTAAACGGATCATTAAGAACACCTGCTGCATCAACAAGTTTTGTATTGCCATCGGCAAGTGCTTTGGTTTCAAAATCAGCTGCTTTCAGGATATCAGAATTGCTGCGGAAAGTTTCCCCGGCAGCATTTGTATGAACTATGTTCGCCCGGAGTTTCGATACTCCTGTATTATACGATTCAGCAGTAAGGTCACTTTCCATTGAGATACCTGCTTTTTGCCAACCGAGCATTACGGAATTGTACACTTCAAACTCTACACCTCTTCTCCAACGGTTTCCAAAGTTGTGGTTGGCTGCAGTTCCCGGTGCATTATTTGGACCAATCCAGGTAAAGTTCGATAGAACCGGGTGAGTACGTGGAGAAGCATCTGTTCCGGTGCCATCATTGTCGGCTTCAACTCCGTTGCCTGCATCTCCGTTATCAACAAATGAAGGATCGCGGAGTGCAATTGCATGTTGAATCATTCCCCTGTATCCGAAGTCAAAATCAAAGTCGTCGTCAGCAGTGGCAAACGCAACGAGATATTTTGCATTTACAGTACCCCCAAAAAATTCATAGGAATCGTCGTTACCATATGCAATCTGAATGTTTTCAATAGTTGTACCGCGGCCAACTGCTCCCAGTGTAAGTCCATTTATTTCACTGTTGGGGAAAGCAGCAACCCCGGCATATTCAATACGCACATATTTAAGTACGCCGGAATTATCTTCGTCATCATCTCCGCCATAGGGGCGGTCAAGTCCACCTTCAATAACAGGAGTAGAAGAGCGGTTTGTTTTTGCTTTGCCGAGGATAACAACTCCACCCCAATCACCCGGCGCCCGAGAACCTGGTTCCTTACCGGATGTAAATATGATTGGCTTATCTGCAGTTCCCTCAGCATTAATTCTTCCACCACGTTCAATGCAGAGCGCACCTTTTTCACTTACATCGCTTTTTATGATAGTGCCTGGTTCAATATCGAGAGTAACTCCGTCCGGAACATACACATATCCTTTTAATATCCATTCTTTGTCGGCTGCTAAAGTTGTATTTGCATTGAGTGTGCCCTGCAAAATTGCTTCCTCCCCGGGAGGATCTATCAACTCTTCATCATCTTTGTCTTTGGAACATCCTGCAGCAATAAGCGCTGTTGCTACAGCAAAAAGCAGGAAACCCAGGTAACGTTTTACATTCATGTTTTTAAATTTTATTATCCAAAAGAACCAATCACCTGTTACCAGAAAATCAACCCATCTTTATGGATTTATTAAATCCTTCACCGCTCACATTAAAAACTATAGGCAAAACTCACAGAGGCATTCGTTCCATACCTGAAACTATATTGCGTTCTGTCGCTCGCAGAAGAGAATGATGTTTTTGAATCGTGATTTACATTCTGATAAAATACAGCAGGCTGATTTAAGAGGTCGGATATGTTCAACTTTATTTCGCCTTTCGACTGCAACACCTTCATTCCAAATTGCAGATCGATGAGATCGCGCGCATTTTCATATATATCAGGATATCCCTGGAAGCCTACCGCAGAAATCCTGTGGCCAATACGATTGTATAGTACACTTGCATTGAAGCGGTTCGATGGAGAAGAATACTGCAAACCTGTATTAACGAGGTATGGACTCTGACCCTGCAGCGGCCTGCCTGCATCATAAGGATTACTGTTCTCATTAAAGTCTACTTTAGATTTAATGTATGCAGCATTCACATAGAACAGGAAATTCTCCAGTATCGACGATTCATTGATGAATCCGAGTTTCTTTCTGATTTCCATCTCTATTCCGAAACTCTGGGCCGAATTCGGATTGGTGTAAGACAATATAAGGTTAGACGGAGTAGATCCGTTCAGCACCACCTGTTCGATGGGTTTATCGAAGTGCTTGTAAAAAACAGAAGCAGATAAAATTTCACCTGAACCAGGATAGGTTTCAAACCGCAGATCTATGTTTGTGTTCTGGCTTCTTTCCAGGTCAACATTCCCCTTCAATTGCGCGTTGCGGATAAAGTCGAAATATGCGAAGTTGGCAACCTCCCTGAATTCCGGGCGACTCACCGTGCGGGAAGCAGACATCCTGATGTTCGACTTGTCTGCAACACTGTAGGTCAGGTTTAGTGATGGCAAAAGATCTATGTAATCCCGTTTTACCTTCACTTTCGATGAAGAAAAATCAGAAGTGTTAACCACAAAGCTGAAACTTTCCAACCTTGCACCTACAACAGCACGTAGTTTTTCGAATATTCGTGCATCAATCATTGCGTATCCCGCATACAATCCTGAGTTTGCATCGTATTTGTCAGTATTGTTTGTTATTTCATTCAGCACAAATCCCCGCGCAACCATATTGCCGTCGTTAAATATTTTATCGGCGGGGTATGAATAAATTTCATCAGCAATATTTGCGGTTGCAGGTTCATACCGGAATATTCTCGTTGAAAAATCCCTGAACTTGTTTTGTGCAAAAAGTCCTGCCTTGAAAGTAGATTTATCTCCTGCAATATTTACCGGAAGAGAGTAGTTAAGATTTCCACCAACCGCATGCTCGGTGAGATCGGACCAGTAACGGTATGTGTCACGAAGAACTACGCGCATTGAGCTGGTCTTGTCGTTCACGTCGCTTATGCTTTTTGCATAAGGCAGCACACGGTAATCAGGCTGATCCCGCAAAGTCAATCCATAATTCACATTCCACTTCAGGCGGTCGTTCCTGTTGCTGAGTTTATGCTCGCCTTCGAGTTGTGAACTGATCAGGGATTTTAATACTGCAACAGAACCACTGCTTTCTACATATTGAAGATTGTCGTAGTTATATCCGCTCCGCAAAAGGTTTGTACTTTCAAAAAGTTGATTGAGCAGGTTTTTGAAAACTAATTTTGTGTTTCCTTTTTTGTAACCAATATTGGCAAGCAAACCAATTGACGTACTGAATGAATAGCTTGTGTCGCTGTAGGAAAAGAACATATTCTCGGGTGAAGTAGAAATGTTGTTCTCCGTCTGATAGTCTCTACGATCTCCAAATTGGATATTTTGTGCATTCCTGTAAGTGAGTGCAACCACAGAGCCAATTTTACCGCCGCTTTTCAGATCTTTTACAGAGCCCCACGATAAACCCATATTAAAAGAGGGCAATGCATTTCCATTGTATCTGTCACCATAATTATTACGCATCAGCCTTGATGCAGCCAGTCTTCTATCTGGCGTTTGGTCGCTATTGTATCTGCGGTACCTGTTCGTTGAAGGAAATTTCCCGGGAAACAATCGCGTACCATCGTCGAAGCCCAGATAATCCGTAGGCTTCAAAAGACCGATCTTAAACTCTTCGCCCGTCGATTGAAAGTTGTAACCTGCTCCCGCACTTATGTTGAAGAAATTGTTGTATGGAATGTCTTTCGTGTTGATCTGGATGACTCCTCCGGCAAAATCACCCGGCTGATCCGGAGAAGCTGTTTTATTAATGATAATATTATCAATCAGTGCAGAAGGCACGATGTCAAACGAAAAAGCTCTGCGATCCGGTTCAGTACTTGGTAACAATGCTCCATTCAACGAGGCAACGTTGTAACGGTCCGACAGTCCCCGAACTACCACAAATTTGTCGTCCTGGATGCTGGTACCGCTCACCCGTTTCAGCACCTCTCCCACATTGCGGTCGGGAGAGCGGCGGATACTTTCAATGGAGATGCCATCGGAAATAGAGATGTTGTTTTTCTGTATCGATAACACCGATGCTGCAGTTTCGCGGCGGGCAGACGCAGCTACGGTCACCGTAGCCAGCTCTTTTGTTGCGGGTTCGAGTGCGATATTTAGTTCAGTAACCTCACCAGCCTTAACCGAAATATCAGAAACTTCCCTGCCGTTGTATCCGACGAAATCGAATCTGATTGAGTGAGTTCCTTCAGCAAGCTTAAGTGCGAAGCGACCCTCTACATCTGTAACGGCCCCACCATCCCCGATCAAAATACTTACACCCGACAGGGGCTCATTATTGGTTGCATCGGTAATCCGGCCGGCAAAGGTTCCAGGGCTCTGCCCAAATGATATAATAACCGCAAACAGGGAAGTAAAAAAGGTGAGGTATGCTTTCACGGTGAATTTTTGGCGAAAGTATTCTCGCAGTGTTACCTCTCTGTTATGGCACTATTA
>JAFAGE010000028.1 GCA_023423015.1 Bacteroidota bacterium | reverse complement strand
TAATAAAGGGTGAGCACATCCTTCGCTGCTTTGTAATGGCCCTCCTGGAGGCTTTCCTCCGATACAGGGATGAATTTACTCTTGTCGCTTGTGGTGCCGCTGCTCTTTGCAAACCAGTTGATAGGCGTATTCCAGAGGATGTTCTGCTCGCCATTCATGATTCGCTGGATATATGGCTTCAGATCATTGTATTCATGAATAGGCACTGCTTTTTTGAAGCTGCGTACATTAAAAAGCTTCGAAAAATTATATTTCTTACCGAACTCGGTGTATTGAGCGGAAGTGACAAGGTCTTGCAACACTTCCCGCTGCGAATCTTCAGGATGGTTTTTCCATGCCTCGATACGCCAGAGTCTCATACGCGCGAGACCAGATATGGCTGGTGATAGCAGTTTCAAAGTCCTTCTTTTGCCTCCTCGTGAAGGTAGTCCTTCCTTCTTAGTTCAAAATTCCTACCAAGATACAGCCTGCGAACCTGCTCGTCGTCGGCGAGTTCTTCGGCGGTACCGTGTTGAAAGATTTTTCCTTCAATCAACAGATATGCGCGGTCGCAGATGGAAAGAGTTTCGTTTACGTTGTGATCGGTGATGAGGATACCGATATTGCGGTATTTCAAACGTGCAACAACTGCCTGGATGTCTTCAACCGCAATAGGATCGACTCCGGCAAAGGGTTCATCGAGCAGAATAAATTTCGGATCTACGGCCAATGCACGGGCTATTTCTGTTCTGCGGCGCTCTCCGCCGCTCAGCGAATCACCATTGTTTTTGCGAACATGATGCAGCCTGAATTCATCGAGCAGTGCTTCCAGTTTTTTCTTCTGTTCACCCCGCGTAAGTTTCGTCATCTCAAGAACAGCGAGGATATTGTCTTCCACACTTAACTTTCTGAAAACCGATGCTTCCTGCGGAAGATACCCGATCCCGAGCTGTGCCCGCTTGTACATCGGTAGTCTTGTAATTTCCTTATCGTCGAGATGAACATGGCCTTCGTCGGGCTTGATCAACCCAACAACCATATAGAATGTTGTCGTCTTCCCTGCTCCGTTAGGTCCAAGTAAACCAACAATTTCTCCCTGCTTCACGTTAACCGAAACCTGGTTTACAACGGTACGGCTGCGGTACGATTTCACCAGGTTTGTAGTATATATTTCACTATTCAATTGCAAGCGTTTAGGCGCAAAAATACCGTAACAAATACAAAATTCCTGTGCTATGTTTGCAGGCTGAAAAACATTAACGAAGGGAATGAAAGTTATTGACCACATCAGGCAAGCAAAGGACACACTGATATCGTTTGAAATACTGCCACCGCTTAAAGGAAAGACGATCAACTCAATATATGAACACCTCGATCCGCTGATGGAGTTCAAGCCTTCGTTCATCAATGTTACTTATCACCGGAGCGAGCACGTATTTAAGAAAAAGGCCGATGGAACATTCGACAAGGTAGAGGTTCGTAAAAGGCCGGGAACTGTAGGTATTTGCGCCGCCATCATGAACTACTATCATGTTGATGCCGTGCCTCACCTGATTTGCGGAGGATTTAACAAAAGAGAAACAGAAGATGCGTTGATTGACCTCAACTTCATCGGTGTTGACAATGTTCTTGTGCTTCGTGGCGATGCTGCAAAAAACGAAACATTGTTTGAACCGGAACCTGATGGCCACCGGTATGCTATTGATCTGATACGCCAGGTTGTGAATCTGAATAACGGAATCTACCTGGAAGAAGATATCCTTGATGGCTACAGAACCAAATTTTCCATTGGTGTAGCCGGTTATCCCGAAAAACATTTTGAAGCGCCGAACATGGATACTGATCTCGCCCACCTCAGGGCCAAGGTGGATGCAGGTGCTGAATACATCGTGACGCAGATGTTTTTCGACAACAAAAAGTATTTTGATTTTATACAGAAATGCCGCGAAGCAGGTATAAATGTTCCGATTATACCGGGTTTGAAACCCATAACTTCCAAAAAGCAGTTATCTGTATTGCCCCGCACATTTCATGTAGACATTCCAAACGACCTGAGCCTGGAGATCATGAAATGCCGCACAGATGCTGACGTGGAGCAGGTGGGTGCGGAATGGCTGATCCAGCAATCAAAAGAATTGAAAAAATCGGGGGTACCCGTTCTCCATTATTACACGCTCGGCAAGGCTCGTGTTGTGTTCAACGTAGTGAAGGAACTCGTATAAATCAGGATTTCAGTTTGGCAAGCGTCTTCCTGTTCACTTTCACAGGATACTTTTTCTTCAGCTCTGCCACCCACTGTTCTTCCAGGTAGGTTTGATAATCGTTGATCACAGATCCGCGTGCATCAGCAAACGACTTCTGCGACTTACCCGGATACATTTTGATAATATATGCAAATGTGTGACTGCTGTCGGGTTGATTTACTACCGTTGCCGTAAATAGTCCTTCGGTAAAATTGGTTCTGTCAACCACAGGAATCTGCGAAAGATCAAAACGTGCAGAATCTATCAACACCAGACTATTATTTGCTTCAACTACATCGCGCCATGCAGCGTGATTGTTTTTAAGCGCTGCCTGCACGGAAGAAACTGAATCTGGTACCAGGCAGGTAATAATCAATGCGTCGGCGCTGTTTTCCCAGTAGTATTTATCACGATGTTGCGCGAAATAATTTTGCAATCCTGCACTGTCTTCTGCAGCTGCATCCCAAACCTTGCGTTGCATGATGGCAAACAGCAGGTTTCCTTCGCGGAATTCACGCATCTGGTCGGCAAATTCGCTGTTGTATTGTTCAAGGTGATTGCGATAATATCTGAGAACTGCGCTGTCGCTGCTTAATTCTTCGGTATTGGCATCCCGGGCAATCACGCCTCGCAAACTCTCAATTAACTTATCATGCGCTATCTCCATTCTGTCGCTCTGCAATACGCGGTCGCGAACTACTTCTCTCCAATCTTTGTCGTCAGTATTCTCCGGCACAGGAATGCGTTGAACTCTTTTTACGATGTGATAGCCAAAGTTGGTCGTAAAAGGTTGCGAAATATCGCCATCGTTTTGCAAGCCAAAAGCATGGTTTTCAAATACCGTATCGTATTGTCCTGTACCAAATGCCGGCATTTCTCCACCAACATAAAACGTGTGTGGATCGTCGCTGTATGTTCTTGCAAGCTCTGCAAAGTCGGCTCCGGCTTTCACAGCCTGGTAGATTGAATCTGCCCGTTTAGCCAGTACTGGTTTTGCTGTTTCGGCATTGTCGGGTGGATACGCCAGTAAAATTTGTGCTGTGCGAAGTTTGCCTACTGCTTTCCGCTCTCCATCATTACGTAATATGAAAAAACCTGCACCGGTTCTGAATGGGGCTGAAAACTGACCCGGCTTCAGGCTGTAAGCGATCGATTCAATATCGTAAGGAAGTACGAATGCAGTGATGTAGCCAACTGATGCGAAATTGAAGTTTCTGCCAACCTTTTCGAACGGTTCGCCTTTTTTCAGCCGTTCCCAGGCGGCGTTGATTTTTGCCTGTGCGTCAGAAACGGTATCGTCTGGTGCTTCGTGCATCAGCGGAACAAAAATCTGCGACAGGTGAATATCTTTCTGAGAGCGTTGAGCTGCTTCGTCAACAAGCAGGTTAATACTAACGTCTTCCCGGATATAGTTCTCTGAAAGTTGATACCGGAACGATTGAAGCTCATTGATCTGTTCAGCCGATGTATCCAGGCCCGCATCGCGCGCTGCCTGTACTTTCAGTTTGAAACGGATATACAGGTTCAGGTAATCATCCATATTCAGCGCGTTTCCGGCAGTATCGCTGTTATTCTTATTGTAGGCTTTCAGGAACTCATCCTGTGATACCGAATGCTTCCCATAAGTGAAGAGAACCTGCGAGTAGCACGGAATAATAAGTAGCAGAACAAAAACGGAGAGGATCACTTTCTTCAAGGCAGGCCTACCTTGATCGTGCGGCATTTCCTGTTTTGGCATCGATGACTTCATCTATTTGCAGGTAAGTTAGTTTTTTCGCTATTATCCTTTTGTCTTTGTCCAGCAAGTACAACATGGGTGTTTGGTACACATCGTAAAGCTGCTTATAACTCGGTCTTCCTTCTTTAGTGTCCTGTTCTTCTTTTACCGAGGTCTGATATACGTGCTTCCAGTTTTCAAGTTTGTGATCGTTAATAAACTTCAACCACTCACCACGCGGTCCTTCTGTTTTCACCCCATAAATCTGCACACCCATCTTTTGCCACTTAGCCCGGTAGATAGAATCCACCCTGGGAACCGTTTCTTTACAATGAGAACAGGTAGGATCCCAGAAACATATCACAATGAACTCGCCCTTTACGCTATATAACGGCAAAGGGTTTTCCAAAGTATCAACCATCTCGAGTTCGGGAGCCTGGCGGCCGATGAGGTTGGCCATAAGGCTATATGCTCTTTTGGCCGCGAAATCCTTATACTGCGGGGTGAAAAATTCGGTTTTGCCGGTGTTTATGTATTTCTCAAAGAGATGAACAAATACGGCATCCTGGCCCATAAACCTGGGGTTAATGTATTTCTGCACAAGATGCACCATCAGGAACTTGTACATTTCTTCGGCACTACGTGCGTATAGCAGCATATAATCAATCTCTTTAATAAGAGAGTCAGGATTCGGCGACACAAGGTCGTTCAGGTACTTCTCCAGTTTGTTTTCAAAAAAGGGTGTTCTCACCAGCCGGTCGTCGGCAAAAGAAATTCCATCCCAGAAATGCCCTTTATAATATTCGTATACGAAGTTTGAATCGTATTTACCGCCGGGATGAGCACTGGCGGGTGGTATCGCGGGTTCCTGCATCGCATTGAACAGCACAGCCAGGAAGTCGTCGGGATTTCTGGCGGTAATGC
>JAFAGE010000449.1 GCA_023423015.1 Bacteroidota bacterium | reverse complement strand
GGTATCTACGGAAAGATGCAGGCGATGATTCCGGCAAGCCGATGTATTCGTCGAGATGAAACATAGTTACACGGCTCCAGTCGACATTTTCCTTCACCAGTGTAGCAAGCGTATGAAACTGGCTTGCACCGGTTGCCAGCATGATATTGCCAACGCCATTGCGGTTGATGGCTTCGTTGATTAGTTGTGCTGCTTTCTTTCCAGACAATAATCCTGCTTCTTCTGCGCTTTGTGCAATGGAAATTTTTCCTTTCTTAATATTTTCTTCCGAACTCATCTGCCAATGCGTTTATTTCCTTTTTTCCCAGGTGTTTTGATGACGTAACTATGAGGCGATAACGAAGAGTTGCTGATTGGTTTGCGGGTATACTGAAATTCATTGTTTGCTGCGACTGGGTAAAATCCTTAGCTCCAAACGGGTTTACCGAAAACAATCCGTAGCCGCGTGCATGCCAGTATGTGGGATATCCCGGATTCTGTGGATGATCGCAGATAATCACGGAAACTTTCTCGCCATTAATTTCTCCATACAAATTCATCCACCGGGCTTTTTTACCCCAAACGGAATCACCCTGAACTCCTTCGCTGCTCAGGTAATTGCCGGTTACGCCATCATTGGAAAGTTGTGGCACAGTGGTGGCATTTCCCGCAGCATCGGTCAGCGTTACTTCTTCCCGCGAGGGTAACTCCAATTGCCTTGCTACTCTGATTGCGAACATACCTTCCTTCGTATCGGGCATTTTCACTTCGCCTGCGGTTGCGGTTAAAGTCGTGATCCTGTCAATGATCCGCAACGAATCTTTCGCAATGAAATCGAATGTTGTTTTTTCAAGCAACAATTCTTTACCATTAGGATCCTGCCAGGAATTATAAACCGTAATCGAAGCGGTTCCTGCTCCTTCGAGCATGTTCTCGTATCGGAGAAATTTGATGTTTCCTCCTGTCTTGCTTCGTGTTTCCAGGGGAATATCCGTAGAGTTCCCCCAGAAATCGATGCCGTTTACGTTACCGTAGTTCAACCACATGCCAACGTGATGCGGGTGGTCTACGCGCTCGTTCGGACGAGGATTGAGCGGGTAACCTCTCGTGATCTCTGTGCCGGCGGCATTGATAATAGGATACATTACCGGCTTGAAAACCGAATCAGGCCATTGGTATGAAGTGAACAATTGCCCTTGCACCAGCACATCAATGCGTTTACCGGAATCCGATTGCGCGAAAGTGATGCTGCTTTCATTGCCCGTAGGCGGTTTACCTACCGAGCATGCTGAAGCGAAAGCAATAAGGCAATGCAATGAAGCGATTGCGAGAAAATTCATGGTACGATTCATAACATTGATGGTTTGATTACACCTTGTCGGGCACCACGTACGGCTTACGGTACTGCCGTGTGGTTAGCGCGTCGGCTTCGGCGTCGTTCACAAACTTCTCTTTATCGCCTGCGAAAGTCAACTGCCTGCCCAACCTGTAAGAAATGTTCGCAAGCAAAGGCAATGCAGAAGACATATAACCCTCTTTGATATCGCAATGCAGTTTTGATTTATCATTTGCGCGCAATGCGTCAACGAAATTCAGCCAGTGTGGTGCCCCTGCAGTGTTGACGTGCGAAGTGAGCTCAGCTTCGCGGTTCTCTTTTTTCTCTGAGCCTGCAAAAGGTTCTTTGTCTCTTTTCCGGTAAGCTTTCCAGGTTTCGCCGTCCAGCTCCAGGTAACCGTCGGTTCCGTAAAAAATATTACCGATCATAATATTTAATCCCGATTCACCATTGGAATACCTGCCGCGGGTTTCGAATTCGATCATTTTTCCATCCGCATATTTGAGAATAGATGTTTGCGTATTCGGTGTTTCCTGTGCACACTCGTTCGGGTCGATGCCGTAAATGTTTCCATTGGAATAAACCGAGGTAGGATGCTCATTTTTATTCAATCCCCAACGGGCAATGTCGAACTGGTGCGGACCCTGGTTGCCCGTATCACCATTACCGGTAGGCCAGAACCAGTGCCAGTTGTAATGTCCCTTCTTTTCGTTGTATGGACGCGACGGAGCGGGACCAAGCCATTGATCGTAGTGAAGACTTGCAGGCGGCTGGCCGTCTTTGGCAATGCCAAAGGAATCGCGGGGTTTGATACAGAGGCCACGCGCCATATATACTTCGCCGATGCCTCCTTTATGCAGGAAGTCCATCGCCTCACGCACGTTCCTGATCGACCTGTTCTGAAAGCCGACCTGAACGAATACGTTGTATTTATCGGCCGCTTCAATCATTCTTCTGCCTTCAAAAAGATTGTGGGAAGCCGGCTTTTCCACATACACATGTTTACCAGCCTGGCATGCCCAGATGGTTCCCAACGCGTGCCAGTGGTTGGGCGTCGCAAACGATACAACATCGATCTCCTTATCGTCAAACACTTTACGCATATCCCATTCCGTTACTGGTTTTTCACCGGTTTTATCTACCACGATTTTGGCCTTCTCCGGGAAGAATTGTTCGTCAACATCACAGAGAGTCTTTACACGGATGTTATGCGATTTACTGATATCGCACCAGTTATTGATATGGGCAGTACCCTGGCCACGGATGCCGATAACTGCAACGTTTATTCGATCGTTCGACCCGATGATGTTCCTGTACGACCGGGCGTCAAAGTTCACTCCGCCAATGGCAATGCCGGCGGTTCCTATCAGGGTGCTCTTAATAAAATCTCTTCTTGGAGTCATGTTCGCAGATTAAAATGAATATGGCAAGATTGATTAAAGTCTAAAATACCAAGAATTCGCCGCGTGAAAACAATTATTGTTAAATTTATCACACATGAACCTAATCCGCATTGCTGTGCTTATTGTATCATAAAAGAAGAGACCTGAATGGATAAAAACGGACCTATTGTTCTGATCGACGATGACGACGACGATCTTCACCTGTTTATTGAGATATTCGCCGACATGAACCTACGCAACGAGGTTCATTTGTTCAAAAACACTTCATCTCTGATCAGCTTTCTCCAGCGTCCGGAGATCAACCCCTTTATGATCATCTCCGACATTCACATGCCTGGAATGAACGGATTTCAGCTACGCGATCATCTTCGTAAGGATCCCCTCATCAACAAGAAACGTATACCATACCTCTACTTCTCTACCGCGACCGGCATGAAACCAGATGCAGAAGAACTGCGGGATGAGTTCCAGGGCATCTTCAGAAAACCAGGCAAACGCAGTGAATGGCGCAACGTGCTCGACGCCATCGTGCGATACTGGGCACTAAACACAACACCCGAAGATTTCGGCTAAAGCGAGGGCGGGGCATAAGGCATAGGGCATAAGGCATAAGGCATAGTGCAGATTGCAGAACGAGAAAGAGCATTTAAATTAATTTAATTAATTTTCTCACCTGCCACCTGCCACCTGCCATCTGCCATCTGCCAATTAATAAAACTTTGCCGCTTCTGCAGGACTTTTCCATTGATGGCCGGGTTCAAAATAGTTCCACAACAAAGAAGATACCGCGCGCATTAATTCCCAGGCTTCGTTCTGTGGATTCCACGACGTGTCCCGATTGTTGTTCGTGATTATGGTATATACATACTCACTTTTGTATCCCCTTACCAATAAGGTTTCGCTACGGTATGCGTTCAGTGCACCGTTCTTGCTGAACACAGTTGCCGCTGGTGGTATCTGCGAAACACCGGCATCATCCCAATAATTGCGATTCAGCGTTCGCAACATTCTGTCGCTGATTGAAGGTGATATGATTTCCCGTTTATATATTTTCTCAAAGAGAGTAGACATTTCCCGCGGCGTACATTGTCCCCAGCCAAAACGTTCACGGTGTGCTTCCCTCCCGGGTGTTCGGGAATTAACGCGAGTGTATCTGAAGCCTAGACTATCCATGATTGTATTGATCCTTGTTCCGGTACCTGCGAGCAATTGGAGCCAGATACTTGCAGTGTTGTCGCTCATAGTTGCCATTAGCATCATCAGCTTGCTTAATTCAATCTTCTCTCCCACCTTAAAACTTCCAAGAATATCAACGCCTGGGTACAATAAAGAATCATGGTATATGAGTTCCTGGTGATATTGCAATTCATTCCTGTTGATCTTGTCCATTATTCCGACGAGAATCGGCACTTTGATCATACTTGCGGTCGGGAATAACGAATCAGCATTGATAGCAACAATCCGGTTGTTGTTCAGGTTCTTCACGTATATGCCTACCGTTCCATGATGTGTGGCAATCAATGATTGAAGCCGTTTCGTTAGACGTTCATCAATGTTTTGAGAAAAGCACATACCAGGAAGCAAAAGGAGAAACAGAATATTAAACTTCATAGTAACACATGTAAAATGTAATAAGGATACCTTTTGCCTTCTGCCCTTTGCAGTTGCTCATCGAAAATCTTCATCAATTTTCCCTCTCCTGGGGTATGACAATTTTAAATGTTGCACCGCGGTTGGGTTGTGAAAATGCTTTGATTGCGCCATTGTGATTGGACACGATCCGCCGGCTGATGGACAGCCCAAGGCCGGTTCCCTCATACTGCGATTTTGGATGATAGCGACTGAACAATTCAAAAACCTTTTCCGACATCTCTTCCGGGAATCCCGTTCCATTATCGCCCACGCAGAGTTCCAGATAATCTTCTGCCTGCACAGGTGCAGCAAGCGTCGGAGTGTCAGTAATCTTTGCTTTAATGGTGATTTCAGGCGGCACGTCTTTCTTTGCAAACTTCAGCGAATTGGCAATCAGATTCTGGAACAGTTGCCGGAATTGTGATGGGATAACCCAAACCTCAGGGAGATCATTGTATTTTAGATTTGCCTGCTTCTCACGGATCGATTCATCAAGTAACTCTTCCACTTCCTGAATAAGCGAACCCAGGGATACGCGTTGCCGGTTTTCTTTGGCCTCAAGCAGCGAGAATGAAAGAATGTCCTCAATCATCCGGAAGAGATTTTTTCCCGACGACTGCATCTTCTGCAATTGCGTAACAGAACGGTCAGACAACTTTGTTTTTTCCGTACTTAATACCAGGTCGGCAAACATCATAATTTTTCGCAGCGGTTCCTTCATATCGTGACTCGCCACATATGCAAACTGCCGCAGGCTTTCGTTTGTTTGCGCAAGCTGTTCACTTTTCTGCAACAGCTCACGTTCCATCTTCTTAAACTCTGTAACATCCTGCACAGTTCCCACCATGCGGTATGGCAGGTTGCCCCTGAATTCTACCCGGCCTACAGACCAGATTACTTTTTCCATTCCATTTCTTACGAAGCGGTACTCACACTCATATTTTCCCGTCTCAAATGAATGAGCAATGCACTCCCTCACCTTTTGAAGGTCTTCGGGATGTACGTGGGAGAGAAACTCCTCATAATGTTCGTTCTTCGACATTCCGAATATGCGATGAACTTCCTCCGTGTTCGACGACCAGTTGTCGCGGATATTCCATTCATAACTTCCAAGGTGTGCGATGCTTTGCGCCTCGAGCAACTGCTGTTCGCGCGTTTGTAATGCGAGCGCTGTTTCTTTTTCCTGGGTGATTTCGAAAGTTTTACCGAGAATTTCGAGCGGCTTTCCTTCCGCGTCGCGTTTGAAGATTACTTCATAGGTCCTGAGCCAACGGTAACTCCCATCTTTGTGCCGGAACCGGAATTCGAACTGACGGGTTTTATTCTGGTTGTCGGCTATCACCTGTTGCAGGTGTTCAAGCAGCGGGCCCACATCATCCGGGTGCGTAAGTTGTAAGAGAAATGCATCACCCATCTGCGCAATTTCTCCCTCGCTGTAACCCAGTACAGCGGTAATATTACCGCTTATAAAC
>JAFAGE010000447.1 GCA_023423015.1 Bacteroidota bacterium | reverse complement strand
GGTTTATTCCATGCCCATCAATCTCCATACGATAAACCAGTTTTATGGTAAAACGCTGAACCCGAAAGAAGCGAGAGAATTTGTTGAGGCCATCAGCGATAAATCGATAGAAGAGCCAAAAAACTTTGAAGAGCAGGCAATGAAGTTCATAGGCCGCGATCTGTATAAGGCTTTTTTCTATGGATACACAAAAAAGCAATGGGGTTGTGAACCTTCAGAATTGCCGGCTTCAATCCTGAAGAGATTGCCGGTTCGGTTCAATTACAACGATAATTATTACAATAACCCGATACAAGGAATCCCGGTTGATGGTTATACAAGCATTTTCGAAAACATGCTTAAACATCCACACATCGAAGTAAAGCTTGGTACAAAATTCGATGACGGCTTCGACACTTCGGACTACGATCATGTATTCTACACCGGACCTATCGATGCGTTTTTTAAATTTAAACACGGCCGTCTCTCTTACCGTACGGTGTATTTTGAGAAACATGTTACCGATGGCGACTACCAGGGGAATCCCGTAATTAATTATTCGGAAGAAACAGTTCCCTACACGCGTGTACACGAACACAAACATTTCACGCCATGGGAAACTCACGATAAAACTGTGTACTTCAAGGAATACAGTAAAGAAACTACACCGGAAGACATTCCGTACTATCCCAAACGTTTGTCGGCCGATATGAAAATTTTGGAGCAATACCAGCAGGAAGTAAACGTTCTGAAAGGTTACACATTCCTTGGCCGATTGGCGACTTACCGTTATATGGACATGCACCATGTGATCGGGGAGGCGCTGAACGCAAGCAAACAGTTTATAGCATCCGTAAAATAGACATGAAAACGAAAAAAATATACCTGTATACTGAGGTGAAAGGCGACAAAAGCGCGTGGACCAAAGCAAAGGTCGATGTGGCCCGCATCCTTGAGAAGCAGGGATACCATGCTTTATACCTACCCCGCATGAAATCACCTGGCCAGGTGCTGGGATTCTGGAAGTCGCTGGCTGCCGTTACTACCCGCGGGAGCCATATTGTTATTGAATTTCCGTGCTACCCCAGGTTGCGCCTTTGGGCGGTTACTGCGTTTGCCTTCTTTATGAGAGTGAAAGTATTTGCAGTGATCCACGACATCAACGACCTCCGTCTCGAAAGCACCAGCAAGAAATACGACATGCACTTCCTTAAACATTTTGATGGCCTTGTGTCGCATAATTTTTCTATGACGGCGTGGCTCAGGCAAAATGGATATAAAAAGCCAATCGTTGATCTTGAGGTGTTCGACTACTGCCTGGACAATGGAACCGATTTTAATGAAGCCGGACTGAATGGCAAATTGAAGATCCTGTATGCTGGCAACCTGATGTATACAAAGGCCACTTATATATACGACAGCAAGCTCGACAACATCAATAAGGCGGAGTTTTATGTGTATGGCCAGAATTTTGAAAAGGAGAGAATCAACGGATCAAAAATTATTTACGAAGGTGCATTCAACCCGAATACTCCGGAACTGCGCGGCCGGTATCATTTCGGTCTGATATGGGAAGGCAGCAGCACAGAAACCTGCTCCGGCGAATTCGGACGATACATCAGGTTCAATAATCCGCATAAATTTTCGCTGTACATATCACTTGGATTGCCGGTGATTGTATGGGAAGAAGCTGCTATTGCTTCCTTTGTTAAAGATCATAATATCGGACTTACGATTCGTTCACTCAGCGATCTCGATACGATAGGTGAACGGGTAACAAACGAACAATACCAGGAGTTCATTAAAAATCTCAAACAGCTTTCACCCAAAGTGAGAAATGGCTATTTTCTTGATAAAGCCGTTTCCAAACTGGTGAATTAATGTTATGCGACCTGCACTAGATAATTTTCAGAAATCGATGTTCTCCATCCTGCTGTTTTTGTCAGGATGTTCCGGACTTATTTCTGACTTTTTACAGGCGAGCCGGACGGCATTCTATGCTGGTTTCGATTTGATCATCATGGGGCTTGCGATTACCAGTCTCTCGTCGATCAAACCAAGGCTCGCAACTATCCTGCTCTTTATCGTTGGTTGCATTACCATCAATCTTGTCAATAACGATAACGACATTCTTTACTCGCTGAACGGTTTACGTGAAATCATCAACATACTCTGCTTGTCGATTTTCTTCAATCACGTCTTTTCCGGCGACAATGAAGAACTCGCCGCAGACTACGTGGAAATTGTAAGGAAGTTCGGAACAGTCTTCCTGATTGCGCAGCTGCCTGTTGCAGCGTACCAGTTTAGTATACACGGTCCATCAGATGCAGTTGGTGGAACTTACGGAAATCTTGGAACGGGTAACCTCACGCTCAGCGTGATTTGCATGGTGTTTTTCATGTCGCATTTCACGCAGAATCTGTCGCAGCGGTTGATGCTTTATTTCTGCCTGGTTCCCCTTTTCCTGAACGAAACCAAAATTTCGTTCATATTGATTCCGATGCTGATCCTGTTTATACACTTCAAGCCCAAGGTTAAAAGTATATTAGGCGCGGGTCTCGCAGCGGGGTTAGCCCTGTTTATCTTCAACCGGTTCTTTACTACCAACATCGGTGTTGATTTTGAAAACAACCTCACAGGTATCTTCAGTAAAGACTTCATTGAAGGTTACCTGTTCGGTGATATCTACACATATTCAGATGTTCCCCGGTTCACCAAGATCATTCTTGCCTGGCAAATGCTCGCTGAAAATACCGTGACATTCCTGTTTGGCTTTGAGTATGGCATTTTCCGTTCTACAGATGTCGGTGAGATGTCGCAATTCTCGCAAACCATGCAATGGTTGATGGTGGGTACGCGTCCTTACCTGTTTTTCCTGATGATACAGGGAGGCATTCTGCTGGTTGTGGGCATCCTCTGGCTGATCCTTTACATCAACAGGTTCTTTACGAGTTATAATAATAAATACAAAACATTTTTGTTCATCATCTTCATTTTGATTTTGATGTATAATGATGCATTAAGAAGTCACAATATCACAATCGTATTCTTCTTCTCTATGTTCTTTGCAAACTCGTCGTTGTACAACACGCAGTTCATAGAAGACGAAGACTAGTGCGTTACCCATGAAACAGGTTTTATACATAGGACCGGATCACAGAAACCATCGCGGCGGAATCGGCGCCGTACTTGAAGTATATTCAAAGAATATACAGCCATTCAAGTTTATCCCTACATACGTTACCAAATCGTTTGCGAAACAATTTGCCGTGTACGTGGCGGCGATATTTAAGTTGATTTACGTATGTGCTACTGATCGCGAAATAAAAATCCTGCACATTCACCATGCATCGCGCGGCAGTTTCTGGCGCAAATCGATACTGGTGCTGATCGGGAAGATGTTTGGTAAAAAGGTAATACTCCACATACATGGAGGCGGGTTCCATAACTTTTATGGACGAAGCCGCTTCATGAAGCGTTACATCCGGTTTATTGTTGAAAGTGCCGATGCAGTAATCTGCTTGTCACAAAACTGGAAACAGTACTATTCGTCCACGTTCAGATTGCGCCGCCTCGTAATTATAAATAATGTAATTGAAGATGCAGCCATTGCGCCGGTATCGCGCAACGGTTCGGTCAACCTGCTTTTCCTTGGACATATCACTGAAAAGAAAGGTGTATACGACCTTCTGCAGGTGCTTGGAAAAAATCGTGAAGCATTTCAGCACAAGATTACATTTACGATTGGCGGTATTGGTGATGAAGAAAAACTCAATAAGGCTATAGGTGAATACAACTTCAATGGCGATGTACATTTCGCAGGTTGGGTGAGCGGTCCGAAAAAAGCGGAACTGCTCAATAAGTGCGATGTATACGTGCTTCCTTCATACAATGAAGGTTTGCCGATTTCAATACTGGAAGCAATGTCGTACGGTAAGCCCATTATTGCCACAACCGTTGGCGGTGTGCCGGAAATTGTAAAGCCTGGTTTTAATGGCTGGTTATTCAAGCCCGGCGACCAGCAGGCTTTAGGCGACATCATTGGCGAAGTTCTTGCAAGTAGGGAACGACTTGCAGAATACGGCAGCAATTCGCTACAGGTTACAAAAGAATATACACCCGCTGCAGTAGTAAAGTCGCTGCAGTTACTCTATGCAAACATGTTAAATGAAAAGGTAAATGGTTAAAGTAATCCGTGAAAACATTGCCTATCTGACCCGTCATAATTTTTTGCTCAACAGGCAGATTGCCAAAATTGATGAATTGTCGAAGCTGAGTGCCGATGAACTCCAGCACATTAAGGAGAAGAAGGCATTGCACATGATCCGGTTTGCGGCAGAACATTCTCCGTTTTACAAAGACCTTTATGCAGGTATCGACTTAAAAGGAGGCTTTCGTAAAGTGTATGACCGGCTTCCTGAAATAAATAAAGTATCAATCAAGGGCAAGGAAGAAACGTTGTTGACGTCGCACTCGCGACTTACCAAAAAAGCATTTACAAGCGGCACATCAGGTACGCCGCTGACTTTGTACCGTTCGGCAGGATCAATTTTGAAAGAAAACGCCTATGTATGGCAATACCGGGCCGCACAGGGCCTTGCGATCGGTGATCCGCATGTTTCCATGCGTGGTGTTCTCGACAACAAAACACTTGATTATTACAACCGCGCAGAAAATGCACTCTATCTTTCAAGTTATCTTCTGTCGAAAGCAAACATTCATAAGTACGCCAGGCATATTGAAGAATTCAGGCCGAAATCTATTGTAGCTTTTCCAAGCTCATTGTTTACCATGGTAAACCTTTTTGAAGAAGAAGGAATTAAGGTAGAAGTGCCATTGTTGTTTACATCGTCCGAAACATTGTATCCTTTTCAACGTGAAAAGATTGAAAAGGCATTTAACGGAAGAATCTATGACAGGTACAGTACTGCCGAACGCACCATCCTGCTTCACGAATGTGAGTATGGCAATTATCATGAGGCACCGGTCTACAGCTATTTCGAATACCGTCCGCAGGGAGTGCTGACAACCGGGTTTATCAACAAAGCTTTTCCGCTCATAAAATACCAGATCGACGACACCTTTCACCACATGGATAAACCCTGTGCCTGTGGCAGGGGAGTAGGGGTTAGTTCGATCGAGGGCAGGGTAGACGACGTCGTTTTACTTGAAGACGGCACCCGGATAGGCCGCCTGGGTGTAGCTTTCCAGGGGGTTCCTAACCTGAAATATGCACAGATTGTCCAGGAGTCCCGGGCTGCAATTGACGTGAACCTGGTCACAAGCCCCGGATTCCGGCCAAATGACGAGGAATTGCTGCTGAAGAAGCTCCGGCAGCGTCTGAATGACAGTTTGACCATCCGTTTCAACAAAGTAGACGAAAATGGCATACATAAAACCCGCTCCGGCAAGTTTAAACTTGTAGTTTCCCGGGTCTTATAGTTGCATTTCAAAATAACTAAGAGTAATTTTACCACGAATTATGGCATCCGCAGCGCAGAGTCTGAACAAGCTGATTGCTTATTGTGAGAAGGAAGGATTCAAAGGTTATGATCCTTATGATGGGTTGAACAGCGCCTTGTTTCAAAGCCTGCCGCTCATTCCGAAGGCGCGTTTTCCCAGGCTGGCATGGATCCAGCTGTTTAAACGTCTCCCCGTTAATTTGCGGCCGCTCGTCGGTATCAGAAAAGGCTATAATCCAAAGGGCCTTGCATTATTTCTGACCGGATACTGCAATCTTGCCCGGATTGAAGGACTGGAAAAGTATTCCGATAGGATCAACTTTCTTGCGTCGAAGCTCATTGAATTAAAGTCGCCCGGTTATTCGGGAAATTGCTGGGGATACAACTTTCCCTGGGAATCTAAAGCTTTCTATTTTCCAAGGCATACGCCTACCGTTGTAGCATCTACATTTGCAGCAAATGCATTGATTGATGCATGGGAGGTAACAGGCAACAATACTTACCTGGACGCTGGAATATCCACGAAAGATTTTGTGCTGAAGGACCTGAACAGAACGGAAACGGAAGATGGAAACTTTGTATTCTCTTATTCACCTATCGACAAAACATCAGTATTCAATGCATCACTTCTCGGTGCACGGTTACTTGCCCGGATCTTCTCTATCACAAAAGAAGACCTCTTGCAGGAAACATCCCGGAAGGCAGTAGCTTACTGTTGTGGTCAACAGAATGCCGATGGCTCGTGGTTTTACAGCACATTGCCATGGCACCAGTGGATCGATAATTTTCATACAGGCTTCAACCTTGAATGTATTGTCGACTACCAGAACTTCACAGGTGATAAATCTTTCGATGTTTACATCGAAAAAGGAATGAAGTATTACCTGGAAAATTTCTTCGACGAAAGCGGACGATCATCGTATTATAATAACTCCCTATATCCCATTGACATTCATGCACCGTCGCAGTTGTTCGTTACCCTGAACAAAGCCGGCATATTCGAGCCGAACAAACAGCTTGCAGAACGCGTAATGAAATGGACCGTTAACAACATGCAGTCGCCACGCGGCTATTTCTATTATCAGAAAAGAAAATTTCTGACGAATAAGATAGCATATATGCGTTGGTCGCAGGCATGGATATTCTATGGTTTAACCTACTATATCCTAAGCGAAACCAGAACAGAGCGAAAAGCCAGAACAGAAAAAGTTGTGGCTGGCACGGAATTGTAAGTATAACCATTAAAGTTAATACCACTTTCATTTATGCAAGCGACCAAACAGCCAAGAGTCGACATCCTTGGTACCCCTATTGACAACTTGACGATGGATGAAACCATCCAACACATTGCGGATGCCATAGACAGCAACCGCCGCCTCAGCCACACCGTGGTAAATGCAGGCAAGATCGTTCTCATGCACAAAGATCCGCTGTTGAAAGAAAGCGTTGTTACTGCCGACATTATCAATGCCGATGGACAGGGCGTTGTATGGGCGTCACGTTTTCTTGGTAAGCCAATAGTAGAGCGCGTTACAGGCATCGACCTGATGGACAAACTCGTAGAACTGGCATATCGCAAGCGTTATAAAATCTTTTTCTTCGGTGCAAAAGATCATGTGCTTAATTCAGTAGTACAGCACTATGCCTCAAAATATTCTCACAACATCATCGCAGGATACCGTAACGGGTATTTCAAAAAATCGGAAGAGCGTTCCATCGCCCAGCAAATTGCCGACAGTGGTGCAAACATGCTTTTTGTTGCCATCACTTCTCCGCTAAAAGAGAAGTTCCTTTATGAAAACCGCGACCTGCTCAGCAATGTCAACTTCACCATGGGTGTAGGCGGCAGCTTCGATGTGGTTGCCGGTTATGTAAAACGCGCACCGCTATGGATGCAGAACAGTGGTCTTGAATGGCTTTACCGCGTGTACCAGGAGCCAAAACGCATGTTCAAACGATACCTTGTAGGCAACTGGAAATTCATCATGCTGGTATTGAAACACCGGCTTCGCCTGGTAAGATAATCCGGTAGCATCAATCCGTAATACGAAAACTAACCAATACAAAACCACGTATGATCGTAGCCATCATTGCAGGTGCGCGCCCTAATTTCATGAAAGTTGCGCCTATCATCAAAGCCATCAGTGCAGCCCGCGCAAACGGACAAGACATCGAATACCGGCTGATTCACACAGGCCAGCATTACGATAAAAAAATGAGCGGAGATTTCTTCGAGCAGCTTGGTATTCCTGAGCCCGACGTAAACCTGGAAGCTGGTGGCGGATCGCAAGCCGAACAGACGGCTGCAATTATGGTTCGCTTCGAAAAAGTAATGGAAACAAATCGCCCGGATGTTGTGCTGGTAGTAGGTGATGTAACATCAACCATGGCCTGCACCATCGTGGCTAAAAAACTCTGTATTCCCGTGGTTCACGTGGAAGCGGGAATTCGTTCGGGCGATATGACAATGCCTGAAGAAATCAACAGGATCGTGACCGATTCAATCTGCGATCACTTCTTCACCACCAGTGATGTAGCCAATCGTCATCTTCGCCAGGCAGGTGTGGAAGAAAAACGAATTCACTTCGTGGGAAACACCATGATCGACACGTTGTACCAGAACCTCGAAAGGCTGCAACAACCTGAAATCTGGAAACAATTCGGTCTGCGCACTTCTGAATATTTCCTGGTTACATTACACCGCCCTGCGAACGTAGACGATCCGTACAAACTGAAAACAATGCTCGATGCAATCCTGGATGGAACGGGCGATTTTCCGATAGTATTCCCGGTGCATCCCAGGACGCGCCAGAAACTGGAAGTGATAAAGTATAGCCATCCACGCCTGCTGCAGGTGGAGCCGATGGGATACCTTGAATTCATTTACATGGTTAAAAACGCCAAAGGCGTGATCACAGATTCAGGGGGTATCACTGAAGAAACTACCGTACTCAGAGTTCCCTGCATGACGCTTCGCGACTCCACTGAGAGACCTGAAACAGTAACCACCGGTTCCAACGAGCTCGTGGGCACAGATCCTTCAAATCTTGCACCCTATCTCAGCCGGCTGCTTAGCGGTCAATGGAAAAAGGGAGATGTGCCACCATTATGGGATGGCAATACTTCACCGCGGATCGTAGACAAACTGATAAAATTGTACTCCAAACAAGAAGTTGCGGTTTAACCAGGCTATTCACCTTATTTAAGAATACGTCATGAACTATCGTTTCATCCGGTTCCTGCAGCTCGTACTTGCAGGATTGGATCTGATCACCCTTAACCTCGTCGTGCTTGTCGCACAGCTCTGGCTGAGTGAGTCAATTCCAGTAGAAGCATTTGTTGTATATGCCAGGTTCTGGTTGTTCCTCAACCTTGCATGGTTACTGGTGTGCTGGGTAGGCA
>JAFAGE010000440.1 GCA_023423015.1 Bacteroidota bacterium | reverse complement strand
CTTCAACAACGATGGATGGCTCGATGTATTTATTGGCAATGAAACAACATCACCGCTCCATGATCATCCCTGCGAACTATTCCTGAACAACGGAGATGGAACATTCGCCAATGTTGCGAAGAAATCTAACGCTGATCTGCGTCTCTATGTTAAAGGCGTAACCAGTGGAGACTTTGACAATGATGGCAGAATCGATCTGTTTATTTCGACGATGAACGGAAAAAACGTTTTGCTTAAAAACAAATTGAACAACAATGGCCGCCTCCGGTTTGAAGACGTATCGGATAAAGCTTTAAAAAGCAATCCTGCAAAATCAACATTCAGCACGTGGTTCTGGGATTTCGATAACGACGGATGGCTGGATCTCTTTTTCGCGGGTTATGATGCCTCAAATTCACTTGCCCGCTTTGCTGCAGAAGATGCACTGGGTGTTTCAACAAAACATGGCGGTGCATTATACGTATACCAGAACATGCGCAATGGTACATTCAGGAACGTATCTGCCGGATTAGGTTTTGGCAGACCAGTGTTCGCGATGTCGTCTAATTTTGGCGACATCAATAATGACGGCTATGCAGATATTTACCTTGGAACCGGCAATCCGCTTTTTCAGTCGCAGATTCCGAACAAACTTTTCCTGAATATGAACGGGAAAGGGTTCGCTGATGCAACCGGCTCAACTCGCGTAGGCAACCTGCAAAAAGGCCATGGAATTTCATTCGGCGACATCAACAATGATGGCAACCTTGATATTCACATCGACATGGGCGGCGCATATCCGGGTGATGCTTATCAGAACTCTCTATTCATCAATCCCGGTCAGCAGCAAAATAAATCAATAGCTCTAACGCTCGAAGGGAGAAATGCCAACCGCGCAGCGATCGGTGCAAAAATAAAAGCAACATTTCGCGACAACGGCCAGGAGCGTTCGGTGTACCGTGAGGTAAATTCCGGTAGTAGTTTTGGTGCGAATACGTTGACCCAGCATATTGGTATCGGAGCCGCCAATGAAATAGATTTATTAGAGATTACCTGGCCAGGATCGAACGTTATTGAAGAATTCAGGAATATTGCTGCAAACCAAAGGATAAAAATTGTTGAGGGAGATGGCGGATTCTCCACTATGAAAATAAAATCATTTGATTTTCCGCAAGCACAGATGCAACATCATCACTAACGGAATTAATGTATCCAGACTTCATCTTCTGTTCCTTTTGCGAACACCAATTGCAATGGAATTATGTCAATTTCATTGTCCAGCGGAAATTGCAATAAATTAAGTCCTGTTGCAGAATACGGCGAGAGGTTTTCACCAATCAGCAAGCGGATCATTCCTGCTTTTTTCCTGTTCTTTTCCGGAATGTTGTCGCTTTTTCTTCTCCTCGCCTCTCCTACGAGTTGTTTATATTTGCATTCTTCAGCATGAGGCAACTTGCGGCTATACTTTTCGCAGACATGACGGGCTACACTGCTACCATGCAGGAAAACGAACAACGTGCCCGCGCTCAACGTGCCCGCCTCAAAGAAGTGCTCGAGCGCTGCGTTCCGCATCACCATGGCCGCATCCAGCAATTCTACGGCGATGGTTCGCTAAGTATTTTTAACAGCACCAGCGACAGCGTTCGCGCCGCCATCGACATTCAACACCTACTTCTCCAGAACCCATCCGTCCCTGTTCGTATCGGTATACATACGGGAGATATCACCATCGATGAAGGCGCCATATTCGGGGATGGCGTTAACCTCGCGTCGCGCATAGAATCGCTGGCTCTTCCGGGCAGCATCTTCGTTTCAGAAAAGGTATTCGACGACATCCGCAATCAACACGATATCCTCACCCACGAAATGGGTTATTTCGAATTTAAAAATGTAAAACAACCGATCCGTGTTTTCGCAATTGCCAACGAGGGAGTGATCCTGCCCCGCCGCGAAGAACTCCGTGGTAAATTGCAGAGCACCCGTAACCGCCTGGCTGTTCTCCCGTTTGTGAACATGAGTTCTGATCCCGACAACGAATATTTCAGCGATGGAATTACCGAAGAACTATTGAATGCACTTGCAAAAATCGAAGACCTTAAAGTCACTTCGCGCACTTCTTCATTTGCATTCAAAGGAAAAAACATTGATATCCGCGATGTGGCCATTCAACTGAACGTAGATAAAATTCTTGAAGGAAGCGTACGTAAAGCAGGAAACCGCGTACGCATCACCACGCAGCTTATCAATGCAGCCGATGGATACCACATCTGGAGTGAAACATACGACCGCGATCTTACCGACATATTCGCCGTGCAGGAAGAAATAAGCGAAATCATTGCTAATCAGTTACAGGCTAATCTTCTCGGCGATACGCAAAAGAAAACCACGGCAACAGCAGGCGTGCCGAAAAATATGACTGCTTATGTGTACTATCTGAAGGGACTATACTTTTACAATAAGATCACTCCTTCTGATGTAATTAAGTCGATTGAATTCTTCGAGCGCGCAATCGACATAGAGCCCACTTATGCGCAGGCATATGCCATGGCTGCGGCGGCATACAGCCTGCTTGGAGCAAGAGGACACATGTTGCCCGACAGGGCATTTAAAATCGTACATCTATACGCCGACAAAGCAATGAAACTCGACAACACCATTGCCGAGAGTTACATTGCGAAAGCAAACGTGTACCTGCACTACGAATGGAATTGGAAGGAAACCTATGCTGCACTTCAACGGGCAATAGAATTAAATCCGGCTGCTACCGAATCATATCAATTGCTCGCCTACTACAACGTGGCAACAGGCAATACACAAAAAGCCGTTGAGTTGATGGAACAGGCAGAGCAGATTGATCCCATGTCGGTTTCAGTTATGCTTGGCCTTGGAAGTATGTATTCATTTGCTTTACGGTTCGGGGACGCGGAAAAACAAGCTGATAAACTCCTGGAGCTTTACCCCGATATGCGCGGTGCTCTCGAATTAAAAGCATGGGCTACAGGATTAGGTGGCGACTGGAAAAAAGCGTTAACCTTATTCAAGGAAGTGCATCGCTTAACCAATCATCCGCTTAAAGGATTGATGGGTTTGGCATATACCTATGGAATGCTGGGAGAAAGAGAAGAAGCACTTGTCTGTATCAGGAAGATGGAACAGCGCCAGCAGGAAGAAGAAAACTCCGTTATCGATATAGACCTTTCGTGTGCATGGTTCGGCCTGGGCGAACTCGATAAAGCATTTTACTACCTCAATAAATGTATTGACAAGAAAATCGGACCTGTAAGTTATTTCCTTGAATATCCGCCGTATGCAAAAGTGAAACATGATCCCAGGTATTGGGAGGCGAAGAGAAGAATGGGATTGGGAAAGTGAACCGGCAGACGTGATACATGAGACGTAATGTGTGAAATGTGAACGCGTCTGCCATCTGCCATCTGCCGTCTGCCATCTGCCGTCTCACGTCTGCCGTCTCACGTCTCACGTCCTCACCATCCCGCTGCCATCCCATCTTTTCGTGATTCCGAAGCACCAAAATATACTTTCGTTTCAGGATTTACGCGGATCGACTGGTAACCTCCGTAATATGATGAAGGCTGAAAACCGATTTTGTGTCCCATTCTCATCAGGTCACGGATGGTTTCGTAAGAAAATCCCGATTCGAGGTAAACGGTGCCAGATCCAAGACTTTTTTCGCCTGTTGGCTCCGATGAACCAGCATGATCAATTCGCGGCGCATCTCCAGCTTCCTGTCCGTTCATTCCAAAGTCGACCATGTTCATAATTATTTCAGTATGCCCCAGCGGCTGAAAACTGCCGCCCATCACGCCAAAACCCATGAACGGTTTGCCATCTTTCGTAACAAATGCAGGAATAATAGTGTGAAATGGCCTTTTATGCGGCGCGTATGTATTGTTTTCCCCTTCCTTCAGATTAAATAACTCCCCTCGGTTTTGCAACATAAAGCCCACACCGTCGGGTACCATGCCCGACCCAAATCCTGCATAATTGCTTTGAATTAACGAAACCATATTGCCTTCGCTGTCGGCAACAGTCATATAGATGGTATCTCCATCTTCCAATGCGGGGTTGCCCGCTTCGAAGGTGGAGGAGGCTCGTTTCGGATCTATCAATTTTCTTCTCTCCGCAGCGTATTTTTTTGAGATCAGTTCTTTCACCGGAACCTTTGCGAATTCAGGATCTGCATAATACTTCGCACGATCTTCAAACGCAAGCTTCTTCGCTTCAACGAACAGGTGAATGTGTTCTGCACTACCAAAAGGGATCTTTGAGAAATCAAATCCTTCCAGGATATTCAGCATCTGCAACACACAAATGCCTTGTCCGTTTGGAGGGAGTTCCCACACGTCATATCCCCGGTAATTGGTGGAAACGGGTTCTACCCAGTCAGAATGGTGATCGGCTAAATCTTTATACGACAGAAATCCACCGTTCTTTTTCATAAATGCGTCAATCTTCTTCGCTATTTCACCAGTGTAAAAAGCATCCCTGCCTTGTTTTGCGATTAGCTCAAGAGTATTGGCAAGCTGCGGGTTCCGGAATATTTCACCACGAGCAGGGGCTTTTCCCCCCGGATTGTACACGTCGACCACATTCGGAAATTTGCCATAAACACGTTGTATAGCCGAGAAGGATCTCGAAGCTTCGTCAGCCAGCGGAAATCCATTTCGTGCGTAGTTAATGGCGGGCGCCAGGATCTGGTCCATCTTCAACTTCCCGAACTTTTTGTGCATCGTGAACCATCCGTCTACACAGCCTGGTACCGATACTGCAAGAGGACCGAGGCCCGGAATGCGTTCAAGATTTCTCTTCTTAAATTCCTCAAGCGTGAGGGTATACGGGGACCTTCCGGAGCCGTTCAGGCCGTGCAGTTTTCCAGTCTTCGCCTCGTAAATGATGGCGAATATGTCGCCCCCAATGCCATTTACATGGGGTTCGGTTACGCCAAGTACTGCGTTGGCCGCTATTGCTGCATCAATGGCATTTCCACCTTTCTTTAATATGTCGATCGCTGCCTGTGTAGCTAGCGGCTGGCTGGTTGCAGCCATTCCGTTGCGCGCCATTACCTCACTGCGGGTAGCAAACAGCTTACCCGCAGGCCTGTCCTGCGCGTGGCCAGGGCTTACGATAGCAATACAGACCATGGCAAACAGAATTGTCTTGAAGTGCATCCTCATATGAATAATGTTGACACTGGAATATAGGGCAAACTTAACCTGTAATCAGTTTATTTAGGCTGCTTTGTTGCACAATGGTTCATTTCGCGTAAATTTCAGTACAATGCTTTTGCACTGATGAACGCCAAAGGTTATTACCTTGCCCTGACCATACTGGTTATGGTGTGCACCCTGCTGCAGGCACAATCTTCCACTTTCCATAACCGCGACTCAGCGTTTCAACAGGCAATACAATTTTATCACGAGAAACTCGGCGATCAATCTAACATCTACAACGGCAGCCTGTACCTGCGATCACAGGAAAAAATACATGAAGGTCATCCCTTTTTTGACAGTGAACAATTGCAAAAAGGGAGCGTGCGTTGTGATGGCCTCTGGTACCATACCGTTCCATTGTTGTTTGATGAAGTAAATGACGAACTAATAACAACCGACATTTCAGGTTTGCAACTCATCCGCCTCGTGAAATCAAAAGTGGATGCTTTTAGAATCAGCGGACACAACTTTTTAAATCTTTCAGGTTCTGTTTTTTCCGAATTAATTGATGCATCATCAGCGACTCGAGGCCGGTACTACCGGATGTTGTACGAAGGAGAATCAATGGTGTTGCAAAAGGAAAGAAAATTCATCAGGCAGAAAATCATCAGAGAAAACGAGTACTATCGTTTTGTGCAGACCCAGGTTTCCTATTACCTGGTGATCAACAACAAACTGTATAGTGCAGACAATACGCGCAATTTTTTTAACGCTTTCGGTTCTCATAAAAAAATTGTTCAGGATCATTTGCGAAGCGGCGGATTCAATTTCAGGGAAGCAAAGGAGCCTGCCATCATCGAAGCGGTGAAGTTTTACGACAAACAAGTTGCCCGATGAAAAACCTTTTTTTGCTCCTTTTGTCCATAGCCGCTTTTTCTCAGTTAAATGCACAAACTGGCGACACATTGACGGTGAGTGTAACACTTCACCGGGTTTCTCTTGACTCTCTCGCAACAGAATTGGAAAAGAGAACCGGACTTAGGCTTTTCTTCGATGAAACACAGTTCAGAAATCATTTTTTCGATCTTCAGGTTGAAAGTGTCTCGGTTGACTCTGCATTAAGGCAGGCATTCGCTGCAACGAATTTGAAGTTTGCCCGGGATCAGCAGGGCAATGTATTTATCACCCGCAATTATGCATTATACTTTGGGAAAGAGAACCAGCGCCGCACGATACGTCCCGAACGGGGAGTTACCGGCGATACATCTCAGCTTTTGGCACGGTCCCCCTTTGCCGCGGCCCATACTTTGGGAGAAGTAACCGTATCGGCTTCCCTGAATATTCGTTCATCGCAACTGGGAGTACAGAAGATCGACATCCGCACTATACGACAGGTTCCTGTTGTATTTGGTGAAGCTGATGTTCTGCGTGTTGTTATGGCAATGCCTGGAGTAAAAACAGTAGGTGAGGCGAGTACAGGGTTAAATGTTCGCGGGGGTTCTGCAGATCAGAATCTTATTCTCTTCAATGATGCCACCATTTACAATCCCGCACATTTTTTTGGAATGTTCTCTGCATTTAACCCTGATATCATCAAAGATGTAACGCTATATAAAAGCTCGATGCCCGCACGCTATGGAGGGAAATTGTCATCAGTACTCGAAATCACAAGCCGTGAAGGAAATCGTAAGAAGTTCTCCGGATCTGCAGGGATTGGTTTACTTACAAGCCGTATTACCCTGGAAGGACCCATAAAAAAAGATCGCTCATCGTTTATCGTTGGTGCACGGTCAACCTATGCAAACTGGATGCTGAATCTTCTGCCAGCCGAATACGATAATAGTAAAGCATCTTTTTATGATGTTCATGCCAATGTAAGCCATACGTTTAACAGCAAGAACGACATCAATGTTTCTGCTTATGCCAGTCACGACAGGTTTAATCTCAACAACGATACAACTTACGGATACGACAATCGTAATTTCTCATTGCGATGGAAACATGCGTTTAATACTAAGATGACTGGCATTTTCAGTGCAGGAAGTGATTATTATAAATACCAGGTTGAGAGTTCGCGTAAACCGGAAGATGGTTACCAGTTAAAATTCGACATTACCCAATACTTCCTCCGTGCACATTTCAATTGGTATGTAAACAATAGCCATACTGTAGAATATGGAGTAAATACCCTTCGTTATAATTTGAATCCGGGAACATTCCGTCCCATCGGTAATTCCTCGCGGTTTGATGCAGACCGCATCGAACGTGAACAGGCTTATGAATCTGCCATTTATATAAGCGACAAATACGACCTGTCGGCAGCATTCAGTATAGAAGCCGGTCTGCGTTATTCCTTGTTCAACTATGTTGGGCCGCGGCAGATGTATCGGTATGCGGCAGGCGTACCAAAAAGTGAACAAAGCCTTATAGATTCGGTGCAGTTCTCCGCTGGCTCAAATATCAAAACGTACAGTGCACCTGAGTTTCGTATCGCTTTACGCTATTCTATCGATGAAAACACTTCCGTTAAAGCGGCCTTCAATTCGCAGCGGCAATACATTCACATGATGTCGAATACAGCCGCAATGGCACCCACCGACATCTGGAAGCTAAGCGATTCGCACATTCGTCCGCAATCGGGTCGACAGGTATCCCTGGGCCTCTATCGCAACCTTGCAAAGAATACTATCGAGACTTCTTTGGAAGTATACTACAAACAGATATCCGACTACCTCGATTATAAAAGCGGGGCCAATCTTATTATGAACCATCATCTCGAAACAGACGTGATTGGTACGAAGGGGAAAGCATATGGAATAGAGTTGCTGGTAAAAAAGTCGTCAGGCAAGCTTAGCGGGTGGATTGGCTACACGTGGTCGCGGATTCTATTAAAGCAGGACGATCCGGACGCCGGTGAAATTATCAGCAATGGCAGATATTATCCTGCGAATTACGACAAGCCACATGACCTTACCTTCACCGGAAACTATAAAATCAATCACAGGTTCAGTTTGTCCCTGAATGGAAATTATAGTACCGGACGGCCGATTACCATTCCCGTTGGTCGTTATTTTTTCTCCGGCTCATATCGCACATTGTACGATGATAGAAATGCACATCGTATACCGGATTATTTCCGCGCAGACTTCTCCATGAACATAGAGGGCAATCATAAAGTGAAACAGAAAACTCATAATTCATGGACGATCGGTGTTTACAACCTCACTGGCCGAAGAAACCCATACTCTGTGTACTATGTTTCCGAGGGTGGGGCAATCAACGGGTACAAGCTTTCCATATTCGGCAGCGCAATTCCATTCATCACCTTCAACATCCGATTCTGAATGAAAAAGTTGCTCTGCTTTTTGTTGATCGCATCCGGAATACAATGCAGGGAACGCTACGACGTATTCATCAAAGCAGGAACACGCGACCTGCTGGTGGTAGAAGGTTTTATAAACGGGAAAGGCAAATCGAAGATAAATCTTACACGTACTACCTCATTGTCTGAAAAATCGATTGTTCCTGTAACCCGCGGCGTGCTCAGGATCGAAGGAGAGGACCAGAGCATCAATTACCTCTACGAAACTTCTGATGGAGTTTACGTTACGGATTCAATTATGCTGAACCCTGACGTGAAA
>JAFAGE010000431.1 GCA_023423015.1 Bacteroidota bacterium | reverse complement strand
GTTCACGTCTTCATTAACGGCCGGTGGCGATACACGCAATCCTTCAGGACATTTTACCTGGGGATCCGTAATCAGCGGGAAGTTGCCCGTGCCGGTAATGCGAAGTCTTATTTTGGAAGATTCATGTTGTACCGCTGCCGTATCATCCATCTGCAGAGCAACGCGGAAGTTTCCAACTGCCCCGTCAAAGTCATCGGGCTGTTTTTCTTCGGGCAACGCATTCACATGTATGGCTACTTCCGGTGTTCTGAAAACCATCTGTCGCTGCAACGACGGATCTCTGCGGCCACGACGGAAAATGCCACGCATCATGAGTCGGTTTGATCGCTCGTCGGCGTTACGCAGCTGAATCACACTTTCTACTTCGGCAGGTTCTATTATAAAGTCACCGGCCTGTAAGGGGAACAACTGAACTTTACGAATGAGGTGAACATAGTAATACTCCCCTTTGTATTTTTCTACATCGGGCTGGTTATTGTACGCATCAACCATTTCAATCACACTGAACCCGCTAAGCGAAGGGCGTTTTACTACCTGCGAATTTGCATCGAGCCGCGAGTATGCTTTGAACACCGCCATCAATGGCTCACCAACATAACAGTCTGTCTTTGATATTTCTGCGCGAAGGAAAAAGTTCTTCCTGATTTTTTCGTCGGGGTCTTCTCCCGGCATCAGCTCCGAAGCGTCTTCTACTGAGCCGTAGCGTTCAGCGTCGTTGTTATCCTGCGACATTATTTGCTGCCTGCAGCATAACAACAAAAAAGCGCATATCGTAACTCTCAGCAAGATCATAAATCGCCTAATTGGGGTCTTACCACAATTTCTTCTACGCAGGCCTGCGCCGAAAGCCGGGATGTCGTAAAAATTAATTCGGAAATATCTTCCGGCTTCATGATCCTGTCTTCCGAAACTCCCGAGCTGCTCCATGAGTCGGTATATACAGCACCGGGAAAAACTGAAGTCACCTTTATGCCATATTGCTTCATCTCGTGCCGGAGATTTGCCGACAGGCCTGAAAGTGCATGTTTGGTAATGCTATACGATCCGCCATTTTGATAAGCCTGCAACGATGCTATGGAACACATATTGAATATGTGCCCACTTCGTGCCTTCATCATTGCCGGAAGTAGCTTTCTGCTTAAATAATATGCACTATAAACATTTATTGCCATCAAACGCTCCAATACACCATCGTCTTCCTCGTGCACATGCCCGGGTTCATAAATGCCTGCATTATTCACAAGGATGGACGGAGTACCGGTATGTGAAAGTACCCAGTCTGCAAACCTGTACACCTCACTTTTTTGTGAAACGTCGCAGCTCATGTGATGAACGGCTACTGAAGGATTTTTACGGGCGATTTCCTCCGCTGTTGATGAAAGGTGCTCTTCGTTCCTGGCACATAGATAAACGGAATACCCCTGCGTTGCAAACTTTTCTGCTATTGCTTTTCCGATTCCCTTCGATGCTCCGGTGATTACTATATTCATAACAAAGCAAGGTGTCGAATATAGGCTATTTTTGCCTGATGAAGTACCGGCACCTGTTCTTCGACCTCGACCACACCCTCTGGGATTACAATGCAAATGCACGGTCGTCGCTCGCAGAACTATACGATGAACTTGGATTGGAGAAAGCAGGCGTTCACAATTTTGACCTTTTTTACGACTCATACATCCTTCATAATGAAATATTGTGGGACCGCTATCGCAAAGGAGAAATCCGTGCAGATGAATTACGCGTTAAGCGGATGCGTAGTGCATTAATGGACTTTAAAATTGGCGATGAGTCACTCGCAGAAAAGCTGGGCTCACGGTTCATGGAAATGCTTCCCACCAGGAACATTCTTTTTCCAGGAACGGTGAACACGTTGCAATACCTTACCGATAAAGGTTATAAGCTCCACCTGATCACCAATGGATTTGAAGAGACGCAGCATTGCAAGCTGCGCAACAGTGGCATCGATCGTTTTTTTATTGAAGTAATTACATCAGAAGGTAGCAACAGTATAAAACCCAAACGCGAAATCTTCGACTTTGCATTGAAAAAAGCAGCCGCATTACATCATCATAGTATTATGATCGGCGACAGCATCGAAGTGGATATAATCGGCGCGAGAAATGCAGGGTGGGACCAGGTATATGTAAACCACCTTTGTGTCGATTGTTCCGAAAACCCCACCTACACGGTAACTTCCATAACAGAACTTTCCACCATCTTCTGATCGAAGCGGGCCAATACCGTTATACCAGCGGTAACATTCTGATTTAGCTGAACTTCAACTTTTGTACCGAGCGGGAGCAATACATCCACGCGGCTTCCAAACTTGATGAAGCCCATCTCAGCGCCCTGTTCCACCCGCTGCCCTACCTTAAGGTAATTGACGATCCTTCTCGCAACTGCTCCGGCAATCTGCTTCACCAGCACTTCCGCATTCTGATTTTTAATCACCACGCTATGCCGCTCGTTTTCAGTTGATGATTTCGGATGCCAGGCTACGAGGTATTTGCCCCTGTGATATTGATTGTACACCACTTCGCCACTAACAGGATTGCGATTCTGGTGAACATTTGCCGGACTCATGAATATGGAAACCTGTAAACGTTTTTCCTTAAAATATTCATCATCGTAGGCCTCTTCTATCACCACTACCTTCCCGTCGGCAGGGCAAACTACTGTATCTTCTCCGAGCACCAGTTGCCGCTTCGGAATTCTGAAAAACGAAATGACGAATAACCACAGGGCAATGGTAACCAGGAATATCGACCAGCTTAGCCACGGATAATTGTAGCTAAGAAAAAAGAAGGAGGCGATATTAATTACTCCAAATAGAATAGCTGTAAAAACGATCGTCTGTATTCCTTCCCTGTGAATTGTCATGCTATTAAATTAACGGCAAATTTAGGCTATACCCCTCACCTTAAAAATACTTCAACATACAGCCACACAAATGGCACGGCTATCAATAATGAATCGAAACGGTCGAGAAATCCGCCATGCCCCGGCATGATGGTTCCGCTATCCTTAACTCCTGCCATTCTTTTCAATTTACTTTCCAGCAAGTCCCCCAAAGTGCCTGTTACAGAAGCTATCAGCGAAATCATGAGCCAGTGAATAAAATTGATATCGCGAAGAACGGGAATATAGTAGCTGGCAATTGAAACTGCGGTTACACATAGTATTATCCCTCCAACTGTTCCTTCCCATGTTTTTTTAGGAGAAATGGGCGAGAGTGGCGTCTTGCCGATCAGTGAACCGACTATATAGGCCATCGTATCGTTGATCCACATACACGCAATGATAACCAGCGGCAGTAATGGGGTTGACAGGAAGGGCAGCGACGGAAATATCAGCAGGTCTATCATCAATCCGCATGGAACCGAGATGTACATCACGCCGGCTGCGGAAAATGCAATATTCCTGGGAACTATGTTGTTGGTGAATAACAATTCGGTTATTGGTAGCAGGAAAGCAAACAGCAGAACCAGCCACCACCCTACCGGATGTAATACAAAATCGCCAAAGCGGAAATGGTTGTTGGTGAAGTACAACATAATGCACCAGCCCGCCAGCATTATTCCGTATCGATGAAATGGAGAAATGTTTTTGTATGCGGGATCAATGGCCCCGACGATTTTCTGGTATTCGAACCAGCATCCAAAATGGATTACACTAAATAATATAAAGTACGTCCAGTGGCTGATTAGCAGGCCCGCAAGCATCACCACCACAAAAAGTACGGCAGTAGCGGAACGGGTTCTGAATGTTGTTGCGTTTAAGGCCATGAGCGTGGCTTAAGCGAGGTATTGATTGTTTCTGTTAAGTTCATCGGGTTCATACACTTTTTCATACGTTACTGTGGAAACAGATTTAAATCTCCACAGAGCCGCCACCACAATAATGCCACTCACGAGTGCTGCCAGTACCGGGACAGAGGGATTTTTTTCGATATACTCCGGCGCAAACGAAACTCCCACCACCTGCACCGCATTGTTCACAAAGTGCGCCACAATGCTGGGCCAGAGGCTGCCGCTGTACCAATATATTGCCCCGAGAATTACTCCGAGGAACATACGAGGCAGAAAACCCTGGAACTGAAGGTGCAGGGCAGAGAAGAATATTGAAGTAATGATTATACCTGCCCAGGGGCTCCGCGCAATATTGATGATGATGCGTTGAAGCGCTCCCCTGAAACAAATCTCTTCGCAGAATGCAGGTAAAACGGCGATAATAATCACATTGATGATGATATCGCCGATTCCATCCGCCTTCAGGAACGCCTGCAACTGTTTAGTAGCGTCTTCTTCAAGCGCGGTCATCCACTTCGGGAGCGGAATCAGTTGGTTGATCTCACCCAACCACATCACAAACGGAAATGCGGCCAGGATACAACGCGTAGCCAACAGGTAGGTCATGTTATTCACCGGCTTTGTTAATCCCAGGAATTTCAGGTGCTTGCCGGTAAAACAGATAAAGGCAAACGCGAGGGCAGGCAGCAGGAAAATGATCACCGACGAAATTGCCTGGGCAAGCTTCATTGTAGCTAACATCCGGGGATCCGACCAGTCGGCCGAAGAAATCTCGTTGACCGGCAAGCCTTTAGCCAGCACCATGATGGCCATTAGCAAAGAAGCTGTAAAGAAAGCAGCACCGAACAATCCAAGAAAGATACCGAGCTGCGACCAGGGAGATTTAACGCGTAGATGACCTATCATAAAGGCAAATAAGTGTAAATTTGCAGGATTTTTCAACAAGATACGCATTCACATTCAGGCTCGCGTATGCCCCTTTGAAACTCATGATCAACATTGGCAACATATCACTCCCCGATTTTCCGCTTCTGCTCGCGCCGATGGAAGATGTGAGTGATCCTCCGTTCAGGGCTGTTTGTAAAGACAATGGTGCCGACCTGATGTACACCGAGTTCATTTCGTCGGAAGGATTGATCCGCGACGCCATCAAGAGCCGCCGGAAACTCGACATATTCGATTACGAAAAGCCGATAGGCATCCAGATTTTCGGCGGCGACGAAGACAGTCTTTCGCTTGCTGCCAAAATTGTTGAGGTAACCAATCCCGACCTGCTCGACATAAACTTTGGCTGCCCCGTGAAAAAGGTAGCATGTAAAGGAGCCGGCGCTGGCGTGTTAAAAGACCTCCCCTTAATGGTGCGGCTTACCGAGGCCGTTGTGAAATCGACCACCTTACCGGTTACCGTGAAAACAAGGTTAGGGTGGGATAGCGACTCGAAAAATATAGTGGAAGTAGCCGAACGCCTCCAGGATGTTGGCATAAAAGCATTAGCTATTCATGGCCGCACGAGGATGCAAATGTATAAGGGATCTGCAGATTGGACGCTGATCGGCGAAGTGAAAAACAACCCGCGAATCAGGATTCCAATATTTGGCAACGGCGACATTGATTCACCGGAAAAAGCGCTGGAATACAAAAACAGGTATGGAGTAGATGGTATAATGATCGGCCGTGCCGCTATCGGGTATCCATGGATATTTAATGAAATACGGCACTACGCGAAAACCGGGGAGCATCTTCCTCCTCCAACTATTGAACAACGCATAGAGGTTTGCCGTCGCCATCTTCATCGTTCTTTCGAGTGGAAGGGTCCTGTTGTAGGAATTCTCGAAATGAGAAGGCATTATGCCAACTATCTCAAAGGTCTTCCCAACATCAAAGAATATCGCAGTAAGCTCGTTACGCTGAAAGAATTGCCTGAAATAGAATCGGTGCTCGACGAAATAGTTGTGCGTTATGCAGGCTTTGAATTCCAGAAATCTGCCATCGTTCTCGAAAACTATCATGAGAAATGTGCAGTGTAGCTAACTTCGGCATATGGAATATGCCATTGCAGGAAAGTCTGGTTTAAACATTTCACGCATCAGTCTTGGTTGTATGTCGCTGCCGGTGGATGAAAAAGAGGCAGGATCAATCATTCTCCGCTGCTACGAAGCCGGTGTAAATTATTTCGATACGGCCGACATCTACAACGATGGCCAGAATGAGGTGATTGTTGGAAAAATTTTAAAACCGATCCGCAAAAAAGTATTCATCGCTTCAAAAGCCGGCAATGTTCGCCGTCCCGATGGTGGACTCGATTGGAATCCTTCTGCCAAACACATCCTGAAATGCATAGATGAAAGCCTGAAAAGACTAGGCACCGATTACATCGACCTTTACCAGCTCCATGGCGGAACCATTAACGACAATTTCGAAGAAACTGTGGGTGCATTCGAAAAGCTAAAGCAGGAAGGAAAGATTCTGCATTACGGCATCTCGTCAATCCGTCCCAACGTAATCTCCAGGTTCATAAAAAATTCAGCGATAGTAAGCGACATGATCCAATTCAGCCTGCTCGACAGAAGACCTGAGGAACAATGTTTAAACTGGCTGCAAGAGGCAAACCTGGGCGTTTTTGTTCGCGGCGCGCTTGCGCAGGGATTGCTGGTAAACAAACCTGCCAAACCATACCTCGAACATTCTGCAGAATCGGTGCGCAAAGCTTCCGATGCCGTATCCAGGCTCGCTGTTGAGGGTAGAAGCAAAACGCATGTAGCATTGCGCTACGTACTGCAACACCCAGCCGTCACCTCGGCCGTAGTGGGAATACGCACTCATGAGCAACTGGAAGATGCACTGAAGGTTTTTGATACACCTGCGCTTTCCACTCACGAAATCGACTTGCTGAAGCGTGAAGTGCCCGCTTTCATTTATCGCGAACACCGCATATAAGCAGCAGTCCATTTATTTTTGCGCTTCGTAGGGGTAAAGAAGTTTCCGGTTGTCTACAGTTAAAGGCACTATTTGGAGCGGTGTTGACATACTCACAAACATCACAAAAACCCAGGATGGAGATCGCTGAAGCGAAGCACTACACGTCCTTCGAAGTAGGAGAAGCCGCATTTGAGGAACTCTTCAAATCACATTTCAAACGCCTTTTTGCGTATGCTATTACCATTTTGAAGAACGACACCGTAGCTGAAGAGGTTGTGCAGAATGTGTTTTTCAAAATGTGGGAGAAGAAAGGCATAGTAGAAATACAAACATCGGTAACGGCATACCTCTATCGTGCTGTTTACAACGAAAGCCTTAACTACATTAAACATCAGAAAGTTAAAGCATCGTACCAGGCACATGCGGCAACGTTCGGCGAAAGCAGCGACTCACATGCCACTTCGCGCGTACAACTTTCAGAACTGCAGCAAAAGCTCGACATCGCCCTGAAAGAATTACCCGAACAGTGCAGAACGATTTTTCAGATGAGCCGTTTCGAGGAGTTGAAATACCACGAAATCGCCACCAGGCTTGGCATATCAGTGAAAACCGTTGAAAACCAGATGGGCAAGGCATTGAAACTGCTGCGAATCAAACTCGCCGACTACCTGCCGTTCCTGCTCATTCTACTATCAGAAACAATTAAAAACAAAACCCTGTGACCGCACACGGCTACGATATGAACGATGAGCTGCTTGTCAGCTATCTCCTCGGGGAAGCCGATGCCGGTGTGCAACAGGTGGTTGAAGATTGGATCCGGGAGTCGGACGATAATGCGCGCTATTTCTCGCACTTCAGAACGATCTGGAACGCAAGCGCAGAGTTGGTGCTGCCCGCTTCGGTTAACGAAAATGCTGCATGGCAACGATTTGTAGAGAGAACGAAAAAACACAAAAAGAGCGGGAGTGTATTCTCATTATTTAACCGTACCCCATTCCTGAAAGCTGCGGCAACAGTGCTGATAAGCGCCACACTGCTGGCAATGGGATATTTCATTTACGATTACACCGACAGGTCTCAGGTTGTGCTGGCTGCAGTATCGGAACCGCAAAGTAAAACTTTGCCCGACGGCTCAACAGTTACACTGAATAAGAATTCAACCATCCAGTATACACGCAAACTACGCGGCGAAGCAAGAACTGTACAACTCAAAGGAGAAGCATTCTTCAAAGTGACGCCCGATAAAGAAAAACCTTTTGTTATCGGCGTGAACGATGTAACTGTTACGGTACTTGGAACGTCCTTTAATGTGAAAGGTTACGGCGATTCAACTGAAGTAGTGGTAGAATCCGGTACAGTGAAAGTGGAAAGCGCAGGCCGGTCGGTAATACTCCAGGCCGGGCAACGCGCAGTGGTACAGGCCAACGATTCAATATCATCGGTGCAGGCCAACCCGGATAAGTTATACAACTACTTCGTAACGAAAGAATTTGTGTGCGACAATACGCCGCTTTGGAAGCTGGTGGAAGTGCTTAACGAAGCCTACAATGTGCAGATTGAAATAACAGATGCCGAATTGAAAAGTCTTCCACTTACAACAACCTTCCACAACGAATCTCTGGATAACATACTTAATGTAATCAGCGAAACATTCGACATAACCGTAACGCGCGACGGGGAGAGGATTCTGCTGAACAGGATAAACTAAAAGGATACACGAAAATTATGAACCCGATTATGAAGCGAACGAAATTCGTTCTATTATTAATATTTGCTATTATCTCTACCAACTGCGCGGCTCAAGGTTTACTCAGCAGGAATATAACTGTAAACATCAACCGCCAGCGCCTCGACCACGCACTTGAAATTATCAGCAACCAGGGAAACTTTTATTTTTCCTACCACAGCAACATTATCAGGCCCGATAGTCTCGTTACCGTGAATGCATCGAACAGCCCCGTAAGCGAAGTGCTTACATCTATTCTCGGAAACGGTTTTGAATATCGTGAAAGCGGCAACTACATCATCCTCAGGAGAACCCCTCTCAGGTTGCGACTTGTTACCTCCTCTACAACCACCGACAACAAGTTTTACCGGGTCAGCGGTTATGTAGTGGACGATCAGACCGGTGAACGCCTCAGGGATGCATCGGTGTATGAAAAGAACCGTTTAGCAATTTCGAATACGAACAACAACGGATATTTCGAACTGAAGCTGAGGAATAAATATCCAACGGCCGCCATCACAGTTAGTAAGGAGTTTTACGAAGACACCACGGTGATGATCCAGGCAGGAAAGAACCAATCTTTAACAATCACGCTCGTTCCGATGGAGATATCCGAAAAAACCACCATCATCGGTCCGCTGGGATTCGAAGCACCGGAAACCCTTTCTCTTGCCATTCCCTTGTCAGATTCTACCCGTTGGATTTATCAATATCAAAAGGTAGATTCATACAAAGTGGAACGCACTGCCCTTGGCAAGTGGCTTGTTTCTTCGAAGCAGAAAATTCAGAGCCTGAACCTGCGCAACTTTTTCACCGTTCGTCCTTACCAGGTTTCAGTAGTTCCCGGTTTGAGCACCAACGGCATGATGAACAGCCAGGTGGTAAATCATTTCTCATTCAACATATTTGGAGGTTATTCGGGAGGAACGAATGGTTTTGAACTGGGTGGTTTATTCAACATCGACAAGAAGAATGTTCAGTATGCACAGATTGCGGGACTTGCTAACGTGGTGGGCGGTGATACATACGGCGCGCAGATAGCAGGCATCAGCAATACCGTACTCGGTGGAGTAAACGGAGTGCAGGTAGGTGGTGTAACCAATTTTGCAAAAAAGAAAGCAAGCGGAGCCCAGGTTGCAGGTGTATACAATCACGCTGGCGAAAGTTTTTCGGGAGCGCAGATTGCCGGAGTGGTAAACTTCACCAACCATAAAACCAAAGGAGCACAGATCGCAGGAGTTGCAAATATCAGCTCGCGCGAAGTAAATGGTGTCCAGGTTTCGGGCGTGTTCAACTACACGCGCCGCCTGAAAGGTGTGCAGATTGGGTTGATCAACGTTTCGGATACTTCATCGGGATATAGCATCGGCCTGATAAACATTGTATTCAAGGGTTATCATAAGTTGAGCCTGTATTCAACCGAGGTGATGACTGCAAACGCAGCATTTAAAACCGGCAATTCCAAACTTTACAGCATCCTCCTGGGCGGGTACAATACCGTTCCCGACGAAAAGCTGTGGAGTTTTGGTTATGGATTGGGTACTGAACTGGTAAATACGCGGTTTTTCGCCATGAACCTGGACCTTACTGCGCAGCAATTGCATCGTGGTTCGTGGGAGCACTACAATATTCTGAGCCGCGCAAACCTGCTTTTCAACCTGAAGCTCAGCAGGAATTTCTCTGTTTTTGTTGCGCCTGCATACAATGTGTTTGTATCGAACCAGGACTTTGATTTAAGAGGTTACAAGAAAACCATCCCATCGTCGCGGTATAACCCACACAGCCTTGATGGCGATGTAATCGGCTGGGTAGGATGGAGTGCAGGCATTAACATCTTTTAACCTAATCTGGCCGCGTTCTCATAATACTTCACCCCGTTGGATTTCCGGTCATACACCGTTCATTCTCCGTTCATCCTCCATAACAAAATGGAAGATGGATGGAGAAACAATGGAAGATGAATGGAGGATGCTGCGGAAAGTACTATATGAAAGAGCGATCAGCAACGCGGAAAGGTTAAAAGAGGGTGTTTTCACCCACTCCTGCTTCGCTTAACAAATCTTTAATAATTCCGCATAGGGGTATTGCGTACATGGATTGTCATACATGCACATTCAACCTCATTAAGATGAAAAATTTTACAGCATTTGCAGTTCTCTGCGCACTATTAACAGGCTTTATCTCATGTACCAAGGTAATCGGCAAAGGGCCGATAGTAACAGAAACAAGAGTTACACGCGAGTTTTCGGAAGTAGATTTCGGCGTTCCAGGCGAAATGGTTTTTGAAGAATCGGACAATCCTGAAATTATCATAGAAGCTCAACAAAACATCATCGATGTAATTGAAACCTATGTAAGCGGCGATGACCTGAAAATCAGGGTTCGCGACGGCAAGAACATCCGTTCATCGGAAGAAATTCACATAACCGTAAGAGGTAAAAACGTCAGGTCGCTCGCTATAAGTGGTTCCGGCCGCCTTACTGTTACAGAAGATTTCGATCCCATTGATGCACGCCTGCGTGTGAGCGGCTCTGGTAAAATCAGGATGAGAAATATTATCAGCGAATCTCTCGAAGTGCGTATCAGCGGATCAGGTTCCATCGAAGCAGATAATGGAACTGTTGACACGGAAGACATCGCAATCAGCGGCAGTGGCGATGTATACCTGCAGGATGTAATTGCCAAACGTGCAAAAACACAAACAAGCGGATCCGGTAACATTCGTCTTCATGCAGAGGATGAACTTGAGGTGCGCATCTCCGGTAGTGGCGATGTGTACTATGATGGCAATCCGGTGATAGATGTTAAAGTTTCAGGTTCTGGTAAACTGGTAAGATTGTAAAACGAACGCGGACTTCGGTCCGCTTTTTTTTTGCCCTTTATCATCCGCTATCTTCGCAGCATGACCGATGAAGCATACATGCGCCAGGCTTTGCGCGAAGCCAACAGGGCCTACACCGCGGGCGAAGTACCGGTGGGTGCAATCATCGTTCAGGGCGAGCGCATACTTGCGCGGGGATTCAACCAGGTAGAACAATTAAACGATCCTACTGCACATGCCGAAATGATCGCATTAACGTCCGCATTTAATTTCCTTGGCAGCAAATACCTTCCCGAAGCAACCATCTACATTACTGTAGAACCCTGCCTGATGTGCGCAGGTGCACTTTACTGGAGCAAGATCGGGCGTGTTGTATATGGCGCGTCGGATGAAAAAAATGGTTACCGGCGTGCCGTGCAACTATCCGCAGACAACTGGCCTTTTCATCCAAAAACAGTTCTTACAGGCGGCGTGCATGCTGATGAATGTGCCGATCTTATTAAATCGTTTTTCAGGGAAAAACGTTAATTCTGGCCGGGCACGGTTTTTTCGCTGTCCAGGTGTTGTTTTATTTATCTGTAATTTTATACAATCGTTTAATCTTTAAAATATAGTGTTATGGCTTTTTCATTACCAGCTCTGCCTTATTCTCACGACGCACTCGAACCGCATATCGACACTACGACCATGCAAATTCACCATGGCAAACACCACCAGGCCTATGTAGACAATCTGAATAAAGCAATTGCAGGTACTCCGAATGAAAACAAATCCATAGAAGAACTTGTTGCAGCAGCAGGAAGCATCAGCCCCGCTGTGAGAAATAACGGTGGAGGTCATTGGAATCACACCTTTTTCTGGGAAACACTTGCCCCGAATGCAGGTGGTGCTCCATCAGGTAAAGTAGCTGAAGCAATAAACTCAACCTTTGGTTCTTTCGATGCATTCAAAGAAAAACTGAATGCTGCAGGTGTTGCACGTTTCGGTTCAGGTTGGGCATGGCTCATTGTGAAAGATGGAAAACTGGAAATTACTTCCACACCAAACCAGGATAATCCCCTGATGGATGTTGCGGAAGCAAAAGGTACTCCTCTGCTTGGCGTTGACGTTTGGGAACACGCTTACTACCTGAAATACCAGAACAGGAGAGCTGAATACCTCGCAGCATTCTGGAACGTGGTTAACTGGAACAAGGTTAATGAACGTTTCGAAAAAGCTTCCAAATAGTCATTCATAATTTATTCTATGAGATCATTATTCGCAATTGCAGCATTGGCATTTTTAACCGCGTGCTCTTCTGAACAAAAAAAAGTTGTGGTGATGGCTAGCGGAAAACTGCAGGTGAATGGCAATACGATTACACTTGATCCTGGTACAACGCATAATGAAGTAACGCTGGAGCCCGATGGCGACAGCGTTACTGTTTCTTCAGGCGGCAACAACACCGGCTTTTCAGTGAAAGAGCCGGGGTTGTATGTGCTGAACCTGAAAAAAGATACCATCGTTGGCAGTTACCAGAGAACAGGTACCGATAATTCGATGCAGAAAATTTCGCAGGACGATTTGTTTAATCGTGCTGACAGCCTTGCTGCACTGATGAAGGGAACCAACGTAAGCGAAGCTGCACGTAATTACAACCTGCCACCGATGAGTATTGCCAAAGTGACGACAAACGCCAATGCGCAGATCATCGGGCCATTCAGGAAGATTCCGGGATCATTCGATCCATCTAAGGAACACGAAATTTATAAGTTCTACACCAACAAGGAAGTTGCCGAGATTCTCGCTAACGTGAAGAAGATGTTGTCGGATCAGTGAAGCTCTTCATTTCGCATCTGCGGAAACAGCAGCACGTCCTGAATGGATGGCTGACCTGTCATGAGCATACATAACCTGTCTATTCCAAATCCGATTCCCGCGGTGGGCGGCATACCATATTCGAGAGCGCGTAAGAAGTCGTAGTCGATATACATCGCTTCTTCATCGCCTCGTTCGAGAAGTCGTGCCTGTTGCTCAAAGCGATCGCGCTGGTCGAGCGGGTCGTTCAACTCTGTATATGCATTTGCCATTTCGCGGCCGTTGATCATCAGTTCAAATCTTTCAACTAAGCCGGGTTTAGAGCGATGACGTTTTGTTAACGGGCTCATCTCAACGGGATAGTCGATCACGAACGTTGGCTGCACAAAATTCTTCTCGCACTTTTCGCTGAATATCTCGTCGATCAGTTTACCTACACCCATTGTTTTGTCGGTGTGAATTTTCAAATCGCTGCACACTTTGCGTAGTGCTGCTTCATCCATATCTTCTATGTTGACGCCGGTATATTCCAGGATGGCATCGTGCATCGTAATGCGACGGTATGGTGCTTTGAAGTCAATTTCTTTACCATCAACCATCACTTTTGTAGTTCCGTTGGTAGCGATGGCAACGGATTCGAGCATTTGCTCGGTGATGTCCATCAACCACAGGTAATCTTTATAGGCAACATAAAATTCCAGTACGGTGAATTCCGGATTGTGTGTGCGGTCCATTCCCTCGTTGCGGAAGTT
>JAFAGE010000429.1 GCA_023423015.1 Bacteroidota bacterium | reverse complement strand
GTTCTGCTGATCCGCTTTTTTGCGACTGACGCTGAAGAGTAAGAAAGAAGTCTGCCATCTGGTCTGCATCATAACCGATTTTGGTGGAATATTCCACTCCCAGGCGATCTGATTCCCGTTCCGCATCACGGCCGAATTTGAGGAACAATAATCCAAGGCCCTGGGAAGCTGCATCTGCAAATTGCGCGAGGTCGGGTGCTACAATAATTCCTGCAATCAATCCGAGTTGACCAAGAAACTGTTTGCTTTGTTGCGATACCGAGTGGCGGGCAGCGATGTGCCCGATTTCATGACCCAATACACCGGCAAATTCAGCTTCATTATTAAAATGCGCCATGATGCCGCGGGTGAAATACACATAACCCCCGGGAACAGCAAATGCGTTGAGAATATCTGAGTCTACTATCCGAAACTGGAAATCGAGATTTGGCCTGTGCGAAATTGCGGCCATCTCTTTTCCTTTTGCATTAATGAATCTCTGCATAGCCGAATCCGGATAAAGGCCATACTGGGCGATGATCTGCGGGTCGGCAGATTTGCCCATTTCAATTTCCTGCGCTTCCGACATCAGTACAAATTGTTTGTTACCGGTAACCGGGTTCCTGGCGCAATTGGAAGAAAAGAATACAAGAGCAATAAGAATATAAAATGGCGACCGACGCGCTGCACGCGAAAAACGGGTGAGAGCAGAGGGGCTATTTTCACCGTTGATGGAAATCAAGTTCATGGTGACTAAGTTGAGGTTTGTACGTAAATGTACATGCAACGGCGATGCCAGCAATGAAGTGAAAAGTGAAAGGTGAAAGGTGAGAAGAATCGGCAAAAGGCAAACGGGAAAAGGCAGAGGATAGGTGATAGAACGGAGAACGGGGAACGGAGAGCGAACGTCTTCCCGTTCCCCGCTCTTCGTTCTCCGTTCTAGGTGTTATGCCGCCTCAGGCCGCTACTAATTCTGCCTGCTTTACCAGCTGAATTTCGCCAAAGAGTTTCAATTCTTCGCCGAGTGCTACGCCACCTGATTCCAGGACGGCATTGTAGTTGACTCCGAAATCTTTACGGTTAATCTTTCCTGTTATTGAAAATCCTGCTCTTGAATTGCCCCATGGATCTTTGGCAATGGCGCCATACTCTGCAGTGAATGTAATCTGTTTAGTTGTTTGCCTGATGGTAAGATCGCCTGTTACTTCAAAAGTAGAATCGTCTAGCGCTTTCACTTTTGTTGAGCGGAATGTAATCTTCGGATATTTGTCAGCTTCGAAGAAGTCGGCATTTTTCAGGTGTTCGTCGCGCTGCGAATTGTTGGTGTTGATCGATGCAACATCAATATCTGCTTCAATCACGGCCGACTGAAAATCGTCGCTGCTGGTGGTAACATTCACATTAAACTTCGTGAAGTTCCCGGTTACGTTGGTGATCATAAGGTGCCTGATCTTAAAACCAAGTTCGCTGTGTGTCGGGTCTAACGCCCATTTTGTAGTTGACATACGTAGTTGTTTTTTAATGTTGGTACTGTTTATAATATAATTATTAAATCTAACACTGTTAACTTCTTCGCCTAAAAAAAAGCCGAAAGGCCTTTTATCTCTTTAATTTGAATCGTCTTTCCGGCAACGTCTCACGTCTGCCGTTTCCCATCTCACGTCTGCCGTTTCTCGTTTCACATCTGCCGTCTGCCATCTGCCATCTCACATCTGCCGTCTCACGTTACTTGATCCCTGAAATAAATCCTTCAATAAAATCCTGGATCACAAGTTGGTTAAGCTCCTGTTTTCCTTCGCTGTTGTTCATCATATTTATCGACACCAACCCGTGCAGCATCGACCAAAAGGTGTGCAGCTTCAGGAAACAGTTGGCATCCGTCTTCTTTTTTGCTATCAATTCCTTGATCGGTTCGCTGATCAGGTTTGAAAACGCGCCAAGCTCCGGGATCTGGTTTACCGTGTCGCACGAAGGCATCCCCAATCCATACATCACCTGGTAATGAGCTTTATTGTCGAACGCAAACTCCCAGTAAGCAAAGGCCATGGCTTCTATCTGCTTCTCAGGGTCGTTCGACCGTTTTTTCGCTTTCTGCAATTCCGTATTCAACATCTGGAAACCCTGTTTGGTAAGTTCGAGCAGGATGGCTTCCTTATTTTGAAAATGGTCGTAGATCACGGGCACACTATACTCGATGGCTTCAGCTATCTTCCGGATCGAAAGCGCCTGCCACCCTTCGTTCGACACAATTTCCTGCGCAGTACGAAGTATGGAAGTTCTGACCTCTTCCTTTTGCCGTAATTTTCTTTCAAGTATACCCATTTAAAAAATCTAACAGTGTTAGCAAATGTAAGACTTTTTTGGGAATAGTGAAAAGTTAAAGTTGGCAGAAGGCATAGGGCATAGGGCATAGTGCATAGGGCAGCCCTCTCCCCATTCCTCACATTCCCTCCCGGCCCTCAACCAGGAACTTGTTCAACACATACAACAAAAGGTCGGAGGTGTTGGAGTTGGTGAAGATGACATAACCCATTTTAGCGTCCTTATACATCTCGAAATTGCATTTGAAGTCGCCGTTGTTGCCTCCATGCCCGAATGACATACCGAATGGGGTTTCGCGTATTTCGAGGCTCATGCCCATGTAGGTGGGGTATTTCGGTTTTTTATCGTCAGGTTCCAATTTGTAATCCGAATGTTTTGAGAACATGGTTTTGTATGTCTCTTCTTTTAATCCTTTCTGCTCGGCGAGGTGCAACATGAAGCGTGTGAAGATGAGTGCTTCTGTGCGCATCGACCAGGCCATACCGGGTTCGTCGTTCAGTTCATCGAAAACCGGCATTTCATCATAGTGTCCATCGGCCACCATTGTTTTCAGGGAATCGTTTTTTGAGAAGAAGGTATGATATAAACCCACCTGGTCGATCACTTCCTCTTTCAATACCTGCTCTACTTTTTTGCCAGTGATTTTTTCTACTACCTTTTTCAGGTATTCAAAACCTTCACCGGAGTAGCCGAAATCTGTTCCCGGTGTAAACTTCAGGTCGAGTTTATTGTCGGAATTCATCCAGCGCCAGTTGGGAAAACCTGTGCGGTGCGTGAGCACATGCCTGCCGGTGATCAGTTTATAGCGTTCGTCGTATGCGATGTCTTCGTATGGAAGGTATTCATAGAGCGGTTTATCCAGGTCAATTTCACCGCGGTCTGCCAGGCGTTGAACGGCGTATGCAAAAACCGGTTTGGTGATAGATGCTGCTTCGAATATGGTGTTTTCATCAACCTTCTGTTTGGTAATGCTGTTGCGCAGGCCATAGGTTTTATTGTACACAACCTTACCGTCTTTAATAATGGCAAGCGATACACCTGGAATGTTGAGGTAGTGTTGGTATGTGGCAATAAAATCATCAATCTTTTCTGGAGTGGAGGCGTCGAAGTTATGCAGCACACCTTTTTCGGGTATCATGAGCGAAACTTCTTTAACCGTAACATTTATCGGTTGGGCATTAACGTTATTCCCGGGTTTTGTAGTTACGAAAACAGGATCATCCTGTTTGAGATTGTAGAGGGTGTCACGGTTCTCGAAGAAGTCTTCCGGCACGTTGAGTTCATATTCATCTGCGGGAACCCGGGCCTGGAATTTCCCTGTGCTGTCGATTGCGGCAGTAACCCATGAGTCGGGGTTTGATTTGCTGGCTATTCTGAGAGAATAGTTGTTTTTTAAATTCTGGCCGGTGTTGTTGTTCAGTTTCACAATACCGGAAATGGTGGAAAGAGCTGCATTGGCGGGCATTGGGATCACGTCGCCCAAAGATTTTGGGTTTCTGTATTTGAATTCACCGGGGCCCCAGCTGCAGAAGGTGAAGCTATTGTCTTTGTCTTTATCGAAGCATTGAAAATCGAGTCCGATGGATTTGCCCATTTGCAATTCATCATTCAATTTGATGCGCCATTCGTAATAGCGTGTAGTTCCTTTTTGCGTCATGGCTACTTCAGCGGTGCTGCCCCATTCTGCATTTTTCGAAAAGCGGTCAAAGGAATTACGGTTGATGTTCCGCAGCTTTTTAGAATACATAAAAGACGACACTGCGGAGACCGGCCACTGATGAGATCCATCGATGTTGAGTTCAATGCCATCCTGTGTGTTCCAGGCAACGTTGGCGCTGGTGTCTTCAAGGAAATCGTCATCAGTGATCACCAGTGCTATGTAGAGGGATTTATCTTCGAGGCGGTAGCCGACGTGGAAGTATCCGCTGAAGTCGGCTGCGTCTTTGGCTTTGGTATCGGAGCCAAAGAAGGCGATAGGATATTTTGTAGTGTTTTTGGGCCATTCGGAGGTGTTGCCATCAACCGTTATGGCAGGCAGCGGTTTAGCGTGTGCAATTTTGCCGTTGTGGGCAAAGGAGATCTGGGTAAATACTAGTGTAGCCAGCAGTGAAAGACTGGTTTTAAGGTGGTGTACAGGCATGGCGGAGGCTGCCCGAGGTTTGAGCGGGCAATAGGTGGGACGAATGGGAAGGGGAAAAGGTTACAATGGAGGGCAGAGGGCTGAGGGCGGAGGG
>JAFAGE010000417.1 GCA_023423015.1 Bacteroidota bacterium | reverse complement strand
ACGAATGGTATGGGTGAGAATTCGTGGCTGCTGATAAAACACAAAGACAAATACGCGAGTAAAAAAGACGTAACGGAGCAGGATAAATCGGTGCAATCGGGTAAAACGATAGAAAAAATAGCAGCCTCTTCCAAAAATGTCTGGTCGAGCAACAGGAATTCCGATGGCACTTTAAAAGATGAGACCGGGGCAATTACATCAAAAAAATCATCATCATTGAAAAAGAAAGCGGCCACTAAAAAAGCAAGTACAAAAAAGAGCCCACTAAAAAAGAGTGCAGCTAAGAAAAGTCCGGCAAAAAAAGCCAGTGCTTCAGCTAAAAAAAAAGTAAATGAACAACTGGCCGATGCACCAAAAGCTCCGTTTCCAAAAACAATTTCTCCCATGTTGGCCACGCTGGTTAATAAACCTTTTGATGAGCCAGGATGGTTATATGAGATTAAATGGGATGGTTACCGGGCTCTCGCATTGTCGCACAATGGTGAAGTAAACCTGGTATCACGTAACAACAAATCATTCAACGACAAATTCTACCCGATATCCGGGGCGGTAAAAGAATGGGGCATAGATGCAATAGTGGACGGTGAAATTGCTGTGCTTAACGATAAGGGCGTATCACATTTTGGTTCGCTGCAAAACTGGCGCAGTGAAGCCGACGGCGAACTGATCTATTACGTATTCGATATATTATGGCTCGATGGCCACGACCTCAAGAATCTTCCTTTAACAGAACGCCGCGAAATCCTGCGGCAGAACTTACCTCCCGAAGGAATTATCAGGATGAGTGAAAACTTTCAAACTTCCTCCACAGAATTTCTCGAAGTAGCAGCGCAGATGGGTCTTGAAGGTATCATCGCCAAAAAAGAAGACAGTATATACCGGCCGGGCGACCGTACCCGCGACTGGCTAAAGATAAAAGTGAACCAACGCCACGAAGTAGTAATAGGAGGATACACACAGAATGAAGGCACGAAGAAGGCGTTCAGCTCTCTGCTTGTAGGCGTGTACGAGAACGGCAAGCTGCATTACACAGGAAAAATCGGCACCGGGTTCAACACCAGGCAGCAGGAGGAAATGATGAAGAAATTCAAACCTCTCATTATCAAAAAACCACCATTCGATGTAGAACCCGATGTCAACAAACCCTCACGGTTCCGGCCGAATCCTCCAAGGGCATCCGTCACCTGGCTGAAGCCAGAACTGGTTTGTGAAGTGAGTTACGTTGAAATGACCGACGATGGCGTAATGCGGCATCCTTCGTTTGAGGGCATGCGCGAAGACAAAAAAGCTTCATCAGTAAAGCGGGAGGTAGCAGTAAGTGTGGAAGAAGCAGTGGGAGATGTTGACAACGAAACGGAATACAACGAGTCAGACATGAATAAAAAGCCTGCGAAAAAGTCCGCTGCACCGAAGAAAAAAGAAAGTGCCGCAGATAAGCTGATCAAACCGGTTACCAGTAAAGAACGTAAAACGCTGCTGAATCCTACTGAAGAAACCCAGGTTAAAAAAGTAAATGGCCACGAATTGAAATTCAGCAACCTGAGTAAAGTGTACTGGCCCAAAGAGAAATACACCAAGCGTGATCTGCTCAATTATTACTACCAGGTGGCTCCATATATTCTACCATACCTGAAAGAAAGACCACAGTCGCTGAACCGCTATCCAAATGGTATAAACGGCGAAAGTTTTTACCAGAAAGACATGACGGGCAAGGCGCCATCGTGGGTAGAGTTGTTTCCCTATACTACCAGCGACGAAAAAGACAAGAACTACATGGTGTGCAATAAGGAATCCGATCTTTTGTTCATGGTAAACCTTGGCTGCATTGAAATACATCCATGGAGCAGCAAACGGGAAACACCTGACAATCCTGATTGGTGCCTCATCGACCTTGACCCGAGCGACAAAAATACTTTCGACCAGGTGATCGAGGTGGCACAAACTACTAAAAAAGTTCTCGACGCAATTGGCGTAGACGGATATTGCAAAACATCTGGATCAACAGGTATGCACATTTACATTCCCTTAAAACCGGAATACACTTACGACGAATGCCAGATGTTTGGCCGATGGATTGCAGCGCAGGTTCACGAACAATTACCGGATATCACGAGTGTTGAAAGGATAGTAAAAAAGCGTAAGAATAAATTATACATTGACTTCCTGCAGAACCGCCCGGGAGCCACTCTTGCTGCACCTTATTCTGCACGACCAAAACCCGGTGCATCAGTATCAATGCCATTACATTGGGATGAAGTGAAGAAAGGGTTATCAATTAAAGATTTCACCATCAAAAACGCGATGTCAAGAATAAAAAGCGTAGGCGATATCTTCAAACCCGTGCTCACGAAGGGGATTGATTTGAAGAAAGTGCTGGATGGGCTTACGTGAATTGGCATAGGGCATAATGCACAGGGCATAAGGCATAGGGGTGAAAGGTGAGCGGTGAGCGGTGAGAAATTTGGCAGATGGCAGGTGGCAGAAGAATTACTTTCCTAATCTGATTTGCATCTGATAGTAATCTGGTCCGTATCTGGTAGCAATCTGGTTCGTTCAATGATGCTACAAACAACGAAGGAGAAACGAAGCAGAAAGCAAGGAACAATGCTGGAATAGTAAATAGCGAATCGTAAAAATCCGATATACCTTATGCCCTATGTCGCCATCTGCCACCTGCCATCTGCCATTTGCCATCTGCCTATGCCCAATGCCTGATTAAAACAGCAATCTTATTTATATGCGTACTCAATTCTCCCCAACATCTGCCTCCGCTTATTAAAGCAGGTTTCCTTAGTCTTAAGGCCGGATTGATTGTATTCGTATACCCATCGCTGGTAGTTGTCGCTTCCTTCGGGCACCACAATCATCGACGATACAGTGTTGTTGCCGCTGTATTCGAAAATGTAAATGGGGAGTAGTCTTTGTGCTTTCTGATTATAAGTCACCACATCGGTGAGCCTGTTCTTGTCATCGTAGTAGTAATAGTATGAAGCCTGTGCCACGCCATTTCTTCGGCTGTTTTCTTCTGCCACATTGCCTTTTTCATCGAGCACAAATGTTATGTATGCAGTGTCAACATCATTCTTTATCCTCAACATGCTCTGCGGCTGTCCATTCTCGTTGTACGTCCACATGTGCACTTCCTTTTCCTTATACATACCTGGCGAAGTGGACACGTTTGTTATGCTTGAAATTCTTCCTGCCGCGTCGTATTTGTATTCACTAACGCTTCCCGAACCATCTGTAGTGTCGATGCTTTTCACCAGCTGCCCGGCTGTATTGAAGTAAGTGGTAAGTTCCGATTCCCCTGCCAAAGCTGTATTGAACACCGTTTTAATGAAAGCGTAGTTATTGCCTACCGTTTGCGCACCGTTGAAATCTTCCGTTTTGCTTCCATCATTTTCGAAGCTCGTTACGGTTACCGACTTAATACCGGCTTTTTTGTATTGGGATAACTGGAGGGTTGTCTGGCGGGTTGAATGGATATCTTTGTAGTAATACTGTGCGTAGGAAAGAGCCGACACCAACAATCCCAGGGTCAACAGAAGCGGTTTCATCATGTCTGCGAATATCCTTCCTTTTTCACATTCATAGTGAGTGAATGCTTATTTTTAAGCAAATTTTACCCTGGTGTCATTTGCCCGCGAGCGGAATGAAGCTAACTGCCTGAACTGCGATACCGAAGTGATCGGACGATATTGTCACGTTTGCGGTCAGGAAAACGTAGAACCCCGCGAATCTTTCTGGTCGTTGTTTACGCATTTCTTCAACGACATCACCCATTTCCATGGAAAGTTTTTCACTACCCTGCGCCTGTTGGTACAGCGACCAGGCTTTCTTGCTGCCGAATATATGAGGGGCAGGAGAGCTCGTTACCTCCACCCGATACGCATGTACGTGTTTACCTCGGCCGTGTTCTTCCTTATCTTTTACAGCTATGCCGGCAACATGATAGAAGGGAGG
>JAFAGE010000386.1 GCA_023423015.1 Bacteroidota bacterium | reverse complement strand
ACCTGGAGCGACACAATTGAATCAGCGCCTTCTGCTACAATATTTTCAAGTATTATCGAAGGTGAAGCCATCTGAAACGTTACAGGAATCAAGGCAGCGCTTTTTTTCTCAAAGTCGCCATGTATTTCATCCATATTGCTCCAACTGAAATACATACCGCTGATGGTCCAAAAGAGAAACTGAACGCCTAAAATTATCCCCAGGAATCTGTGCGCCTTTCTTATGTAGTAGTGCTTACTTTTCGCCATAACAGGCGAAATTACCGAACCATTTTCCTTTTCAGCAATTGAGCATTGATGGCCACCACAATCGTGCTCGCGCTCATCAGTACGGCATGAGATCGATGATCACCCGAATGATGATGGTGATGTTCATGCTTCATGTTGAACTTTGTATATCAACGAAGCTACGGTGTTTACACGCCGAGCCTGTTACAACATTATGGTAAACATTTATACTTAATGTCTGCGAAAAACTTGGCTACCTTCGAAAATTGATAGATACGCACGTTGGAAATGAAGACGTTTGAAGTGGTTTAAGCTATAAAAACAAAATACTCATCATATGCCAAGTAAACCTATTGACCTGCTCGGAGACAAAGCCTCCTACCTGCTTGATCATACCTGTACAACAATTGATAAGTCTGCAATCCATATCCCATCTGCAAATTATATTGATGAACTATGGGTAAACAGCAATCGTAGCAATCAGGTTTTGCGGAGTCTGCAAACTTTGTCGGATCATGGAAGGTTAGGGGGAACAGGTTATTGCAGCATTTTTCCTGTTGACCAGGGAATTGAACACAGCGCAGGATCTGCATTTTCACCTAACCCTATCTATTTCGATCCTGAAAACATTATTAAGCTGGCAATAGAAGCTGGTTGCAATGGCGTTGCTTCTACTTACGGCGTGTTGGGCATTATGAGCAGGAAATATGCACATAAAATTCCCTTCATCGTTAAGATAAATCACAACGAGTTTTTAAGTCTCCCGAACACTTATGACCAAACAATGTTCGGAACCATTAAAAGTGCCTGGAACATGGGTGCGGTAGCTGTTGGGGCTACTGTATACTGGGGTAGTGCAGAAAGTAGAAGGCAACTAAAAGAAGTTGCTGAAGCCTTCGAGATGGCACACGAATTAGGAATGGCAACAATATTGTGGTGCTACACCCGGAATAACGGGTTTAAGGTTGATGGTGTAGACTATCACACCTCGGCCGATCTTACAGGGCAGGCGAATCACCTGGGAGTAACGATACAAGCGGACATAATAAAACAAAAATTACCCACTAATAATGGCGGTTATCTGGCAACAAAGCACGGGAAAACAAACAAATTAGTATATGAAAAACTGAGTTCGGATCACCCAATCGATTTAACACGTTATCAGCTGTTAAATTGTTATAATGGTCGTGTTGGTTTGATAAATAGTGGTGGCGAAAGTTTAGGCGACAGTGATTTGCAGGAAGCAATAGTCACTGCTGTGGTTAACAAACGCGCGGGAGGCATGGGGCTTATTTTAGGCCGCAAAGCGTTTCAGCGGCCTTTCGCAGAAGGTGTCGAAATGTTGCATCTGTTGCAGGACGTATATCTCGATAAGGATATTACTATTGCATAGGGAAGATGACCACCTGATTATATAAGTCACTTCCGTAATTATATAACAGCTATCTCTGCTTCACACGTAATTATACATCAATCCGGAAAATACAAACTCATGAAAACAGCCTTGGTTGGTACTCTTTAAAGGCTTATGGCCTGATTCTCTTAATCAGTAGGTCCTGGGTTCGAACTCCAGGGGGGCACATAGGTGAAAGGTGAGTAGCCTTCTGCCCTTTGCCTGTTTTTCCTTCTCCCCCTTAATAGATGATTTTATTGAAATAATGGATTTTATTACTGTTGCAGTAGTTCCATTAAATAAATCGACTTATTTCATTTGATTTTTTATTTCGATTTATTGCAATTACAACTACCATGGAACAAACCATACGATCTATATTTCAATCAAGATTTTCCGGAGCACCGGATGTTATTGTCAGATCCCCCGGACGTATTAACCTGATCGGAGAACATACAGATTACAACGAAGGATTTGTTCTTCCTGCCGGGATCGATAAAGAAGCATTACTGGCGCTGCGTCGGAGAGAGGATGAGACGATTTCATTGTTTGCCGCAGATCTTAAAGAATCCCATAACACCACTCTTTCAGAATTGTCTACGGCAAAACATAGCTGGCCCGCATACATATTGGGAGTTGTTCAGCAATTGCAACTAAGAAACATTCCTCTCCAGGGATTTGAAGCCGTTCTATTAAGCACGATTCCGGTAGGTGCCGGAATGTCATCTTCAGCTGCAATAGAATGCGCGGTAATATTTGCATTAAACCATGTGTTTGAATCCCGTCTTGATAAATTAGAATTGATAAAGCTTGCTCAGAAAGCAGAGAACGACTACGTAGGTGTAAACTGCGGCATCATGGACATGTTTGCCAGCATGATGGCAAAGCATGGGCATGCAATAAAACTGGATTGCAGGGATCTGAGCTTTCAATATTTCCCGATAGATTTAGGCAACTATAAAATTGTATTATTCGATACGGGAGTAAAGCACTCTCTTGCTTCGGGAGAGTATAACATAAGGAGGGCCCAATGCGAAGAAGGTGTTGCCTTTTTGCAGAAGAAATATCCATCTGTAACCTCTTTACGGGATGTGTCAGATGAATTATTGCAGAATGATCTGAAAGGAAATGTATCCGAAGTAGTGTTCAATCGTTGTCAGTATGTAGTAGAAGAAAATCAGCGGGTTATTAAAGGATGCAATGATCTTGAGAGAAATGATCTGGCGGCATTTGGGAAAAAGATGTACCAGACTCATTATGGCCTGCGAGACCTTTATGAGGTAAGCTGTAAGGAACTCGATTTCCTCGTCGATTTTACCGTGCATGAATTTGGCGTAGTCGGGGCAAGAATGATGGGAGGTGGTTTCGGCGGTTGTACCATCAATATCATACACGAAAACGCAATAGAAGACATCTACTCAGGAATCCGTGCTGCATATACCAATACGTTTGGACTTGAACCTAAGATGTATGAAATGACAACGCAGTCGGGCACCTCGATAATCAGTTGATGCTGGAAAGAAATCTGTACCTGAATAAATATTGGACAATAATTAGTAGGTCGGAATTTTGGCTTAATATAGTCCAATAGAGTAGCTTGCCCGCCTCTGACTTAAACTTACGATTTGCCAAACGAACAACCATATGAAGAGAAGGAATTATTTCGCCTGATAGCAGCGGGTGACGAACAAGCTTTCTCTCGGCTCCATGCTTCTTATAAAGACAGGTTGCTATATTACGGCAAACGCTTTCTTGCTGAATGGGAAGATGTACAGGATGTCGTTTCCGAAGCTTTTATGAAATTGTGGCTTGTGCATGCGGAAATCAAGTCAGACGAACACCTTTCCAATTTTCTGTATCGCACCGTTCGGCATAGAGCAATCGATCGTCAACGAACACTCGAACGCCGGGATCAATTGCTCAGGAATATGAATACGGCAGAAGAGATGGAAGAGATACAGTTCGAAGCAGAGCAGGTACGGGTAGAAATGATCCATTTACTTGCCAATGCAGTGGATTCGCTGCCAGACAAATACAAGCGAATTTTTGAACTCGCATATCATGCGGATCGTAGTCCCGGAGAAATAGCCCGCATTCTGCAGATTAATCCCGATACCGTGCGCAGTCAGAAGCGCCGCGCCATCGAATTTATCCGTCAGTGGATCAGGGAAAAAACAAACATCCTGCCGCTACTCCTTTCCTGTTCTTTACTTCTCGTCAGTCATTTTATAGCCATCACACGGTTAAAATATTAATCCCATCACTGTCTGTAAATAAATTTTTTAATTTTTGGCACGATGGCTCAGCTCGATCGTAATATACTTATACGGGTTCCTTTATGAAGTATCAGGCGACGTACATAGCCAGCCTTCTGTTGAAGAAAGTTAGTGGCCAGTTGACCGCGGACGAAGAAACTGCACTCAATGAATGGAAAAACGCATCGGCGGCCAACCGGCGCGAATATGAAGAACTGCTTCGACTAACAGTATTGAAGAGTGAGCTTTCGCGCTACCGCGATGCACAGGAGGCTGGCAGGCATCTGACCCTTCCTGTTAAGGAGGAAGCCGGGGAACTCATACGGGAGGAAATCCAGGGCAATAGTTCTGCTCCTGTACGGCGGATCTCTTTCCTGAAACGGTATTGGGCCGCAGCATCCATACTCCTGCTGCTTGGTGTGGGCGCTTACCTCTGGTTCAAGGATAATAGCCGATCGAAAGCACTTACAAAAGACAACAAACAAATACCGAAAGATATCTTACCAGGTCAGAACGGGGCCGTGTTGACTCTTGCAGACGGCCGGCAGGTTGTGCTCGACAGTCTTGGTAATGGCGTGATTGCGACGCAAAGCGGTTCCCAGGTTGTGTTGAAAGATGGTCAACTGACCTACGAAGCAACCGGATCAATCTCCGGTGAACCAGCCTATAACACAATGAGTACACCGAAGGGCAGGCAATTTAGTTTACTCCTTCCCGATGGAACCAGGGTGTGGCTGAATGCAGCAAGTTCAATCAGGTATCCTATCGCATTTATTGGCAAAGAAAGAAAAGTGGATATCCAGGGTGAAGCATATTTTGAAGTGACAAAAAATGTCAATATGCCGTTCCGCGTAAATGTAAATCATAAAGCGGAAGTGGAAGTTCTTGGAACAAGTTTCAACGTTAACGCATATACGAACGAGGCTAACATCAGTACTACATTATTAGAAGGATCTGTGAAGGTGACCGCTTTCCAAACTGCCTCTTCTCACCGGCCTGTCACCCTCAAACCGAAGCAACAGGCGCAAATCATGCAAACTGCGCAAAACACACAAAGTGGGATTGAGGTTATCAACGATGCCGACATAGATAAAGTGATGGCATGGAAGAACGGCGCATTCAACTTTACTGACGTAAGCCTGGAAAATATAATGAAACAATTAGAACGCTGGTACGATATAGAAGTGGTTTATGAAAGTACGGTACCGAATGTTGAGCTAACAGGTAAAATGACAAGGGATGTTACGCTTAACGAGTTACTTAAAAACCTGGCTGATTTAGGTGTGAAGTGCAGGCTCGAAGGCCGGACAGTTATTGTGCTGCCATAAGCCGATGATGACGAAGATTTAGGATACTCACCGACGATAATTATTTCGAAGAATGAAATGTTTTAAGATGTGCATTGATGACTGCTGAGACATTAAACCTTACCTGACTTAAATACTGTATAATCCGCCTCTATAAAACAGGATCATCCCCTAAAAACAAACCGGAAGCGCTACAACACTTCCGGCGGTGTTTGGGCTGATCAAAAAGGTAATGACACATTTTTTTTCAACCAACAAGCAAATTTATGCTAAAAACTGCTAATGGTGGCTTGCCCCGTCATGCGGTGTCGTATGACCGGTATGTTACATGGCTACCCGCTCAAATGATGCGCGTTATGAGACTGATCACTGTCTTTCTTTTCGCTGCTTCGCTCGCTGTTTCTGCCCGCCCCGCAGCTCAAACAGTCACTCTTTCCGGGAAGCATCTCACACTGCCGAAGGTTTTTTCCGCGATTGAAAAGCAAACCGGCTACGTTGTTCTCGGAAATAAAACCGTTTTCAAAAGCCGAAAACTTCTTTCACTTTCCGTCAACAATCTGCCGCTTCGCGACTTTTTAGATTCTGTCTTAAAAGATCAGCCATTTAAATACCAGATTGCTGGCAAAACCATCTTTCTGTCGGAGAAAAACCGCAGACTATCTTCTGTCCAAAACGTGCCACAGCCTCCAGAACCAGAGGTTGCACCTCCAATTACAGGAGCTGTTCGTGATGCTGCTGGTAATCCCTTGCAGGGAGCATCCGTCACAGTTAAGGGAACGAGTGTTGGAACATCCACTGACGCTGATGGAAGATTCACCATTGCCGCTGATCCCGGCCAGGTGTTAGTGATTTCTTTTACCGGCTTCCAGGAAAGAGAACTTGCTATTACGCCCGACATTGTTACTTCTTCCGATCAACAATCATTCACTGTAACACTCCAGATCGCAGACGTTGCCATGGATAACGTGGTAATTGTTGGTGCATCTGTAAAGAAAAGAGATATAACCGGAGCTGTTGTTAATTTAGATGAAAAGGTATTGAGCGAAAGACCTGTCACCAGCATTGCTGAAGCCATGCAAGGCAGGGCTGCAGGGGTTTTTGTTCAAACCAACCCACAACCCGGAGGTGAGGCCTCTATACGTGTTCGCGGAAATAACTCGATACAATATGGCGGCAATCCCATTTTTGTTGTTGATGGGATTGTGATGGAAGGAGATTTCAACCTGACAAACCTGAACGATGTTGCTTCAATTACAGTTCTTAAAGACGCCAGTGCTACTGCGATATATGGTTCCAGGGGGGCAAACGGAGTTGTAGTAGTGACAACCAAAAGAGGAAGAAAAGGCCAGGGGCAGTTAAGTTATAATACCTGGCTGGGAGTTGAAAAGTTTATTAACGACGATCTAAGCCTTGGTGCGCAGGATATGTATAATCTGCGGATCGAAGCCCTGGTAAATTCCAGTGTGGCTACAAATTATTTTGCGCAGAATCCCAATGCCACAAGGGAACAGTTTATCAATGATGAATTGTTAAGGCCGAATTCCAATTGGTTTGCCGATTATGAAAAGCAGACTTATGCCGAGGGAAAAAGCTACGATTGGGTGAAGGCCATCTCCCGTTCGGGATTTCAGCAAAACCACTCACTTAGTTTCTCTGGCGGTTCTGAACATAATACTTATTATTTAAGCTTCGGTTATATAGATCAAAAAGGTTTGATTCAGGGTTCTTCAAACAAACGCTACACAGGAAGAATAAATGTGGAACAGGAAATCAAGCCGTGGCTTAAAATAGGAACAAATAGCTTCTTCACTAAATCTGTAAGCGACGAAGTGGACAGAGCTGTATTTGCCGTTGCGCAGGAATCAAATCCTTTGCTGCCAATAGAACGTTACAAAGACACACTATTTCTCGCCTGGGGAAATAGCTGGGACATTAACAGGGAAAATCCCTTCAATACTTTAAAGATTGATAAGGACAGGAACAGGGTTAAGATAGCTTCATCAAATTATCTTGAAGTAACTCCAATCAGGGGATTAAGGATCAGGTCTACCTTCGCGATCGATAATGTGTCGCAGGAATACTATGAGTACACTCCGAGTGATATTCAGCAGGCTTTCCGCGAATCTTTCAAAGGGCGCGCCATCCATAACCTGGATTATTTAAATTATTATCAGTGGGATAATTCTGTTTCGTACGATGCTTCTATCGGAAGTCATCAGATTGCAGCACTGGTCTCTACGAGTTTAAGTAAGAACGAATTTCGCTACACCAATGTGTTGGCACGCGACTTTCCGATAGATGACTTTAGTTATTATAACCTGGGAAGCGCATACGACAGGGCAAATTTCAATCTTGGGTCCGATAAAAGTGTTTCTTCTTTACAATCTTACCTGGCGCGTGTAAATTATAATTACGACAACAGGTATTTTGTTACGCTAACCGGCCGTTATGATGGTTCTTCCCGTTTTGCCGAGGGCTACAAATGGGGCTTCTTCCCTTCGATAGGACTTTCCTGGAATATTGCTAGCGAAGAATTCATGAAAGGCCAGGATCTTTTTGACGTCACGAGGTTAAGACTTGGATATGGTAGTGTGGGTAACCAGGGTATTCCCAACTATGCATTTTACAGTTTGTATAACCCGGTATATTCTGGTGGAGCCGTGTCTTTCGTTTCTTCCGGTTTGAGAGGTACACCAAATCTGAAATGGGAAAAACAGGATCAATTCAATGTGGGTTTAGACCTGGCCTTGTTCAAAAACAGGTTATCAATTACTGCCGACTATTTCCATATAGTGAATTCAAACCTGTTGATGCGTCGCACGCTTTCTGCAATTAGTGGTTATAGTGCCACAATTGAAAATATTGGCGAGTTAACCAACAGGGGAGTAGAACTGTCAATTACGGGTGTTGTAGTAAACAAAGACGATTTGTACTGGGATGTTTCTGTAAACCTTTCAAGAGATAGAAATGAAATAACCAAGTTGTACCAGGGAGTAGACGCCATTTACAACTTTGGAGGATTTACCGGTGCCGATATTCAAAGAACCGGAAACTTCTTCCTGGGTAAATCGCTGAACACAATTTACATGTGGGAGTTTGACAGAATCATCCAGGAAAAGGATATTGAGTACGTAAATAGCCTGCAGCTACCCGGCAAAACTTTACAACCCGGAGATATGCTTCCCAAAGATCAACAGGCACCCGGAGAGCCCGGTCACGGAGTGATAGATGCAGACGATCGTGTTATTGTAGGCACTGAGGATCCCAGGTTTTACGGTGGTTTCTCAACAAAACTGATCTGGAAAAATTTTGAGCTCAACTCCGTTTTTACCTATTCATACGGAGCAAAAAAGATAAGCACGTTTTATGAACGCCTGATGACCGGTACCGGATTCTGGCCCGCACATAAAGACAATCTCGACAGGTGGACGCCCGAAAATACCAACACAAACATTCCCCGCGTAACCTACGACAATGCGCAACGCTTTGGCGCCAATGAAACATCATGGGGAGTGCAGGATGCGTCCTTCTTACGATTATCTACAGTCAGCATATCGTACAATATGCCTAATGCATTAACCAGGAAAGCGGGAATATCTGGTTTAAGATTGTACGTGTCGGGAAACAATGTTTTTACCGTAACAAAATATAAGGGATACGATCCTGAAAATGGTGACTGGTATCCCACGGCCAGAATGTTAGTTACAGGATTAAACATCACTCTTTAACACAAATTCAAATTGTGTTAACAATCAAAAAATAATAAGATGAAACAAATAAATAACGGTTGCATTTTATCATTGGTTCTTTGTGCATTCCTGCTCCAGCTAAGCTCATGCTCAAAGTTCCTTGACGAAAAACCATACACGAGTTTAACAGAAGATCAGGTTTATGAGAGCGAGGATAACCTGAAACTTCTCATTTCAGGTTTATATAATCAGTGGCGGAATACAAGAAGAGATAGAAGTGCCCTTTATATGTCAATGGGTACGGATGAAGCAAAGCAGGGTGGACAACAAATGCGCGAAGGCAGCGAACAACCTGCACTTGATAAGTATGATGGGGCGATGAATCCTTCAAATTCAATCATTGCATCGGAATGGAACAAGAGATGGCCGGTTGTAAGTGCTGCAGCCAAGGCTGTTTATTATGCTCCTACTGCTGATCTCAAAGCCCAGGCTTCTTTTCTGCGGGCTGCTGTAAATTTTGAGCTCGCTATGTTGTGGGGACCCATTCCGATCATTGATGTGGACAATATGAAAGAATCGAGGCAACCTCTAAGCGACGTATTTCCATTCATCATTAATGATCTGCAATTTGCTGCAGAAAATCTGCCATCAACACAAACTGATAAAAAACTGCCGACAAGCGGCGCTGCGCTTGCCTTATTGGGAAAAGTGTATTTGTACGCCCCGGAAGAATCGGGAGTTCGGGATTACAACAAGGCGATAGAATATTTTGATAAGGTAATCCCTAACTATTCGCTGTTGCCGAATTATGCGGATTTATTCAACACTGCATTAGACCAGAACTCAAGCGAAATAATTTATGCTTTTCAGTTCCGCAACATCGATCCGGATAATAACATGATTCAGAACCAGGCAGGATCAAGAGCTGTGGCAGATTTAAATACTAATGTTTATTTCGGCGGTTACGATCTAGCAATGCCTACACCATATTATTACGAAGATGTATGGGAAGGATTAACTGGTGACACAAGAAGAGAAGCGAGTATCCGGTACGATTTTACACTGCCTGATGGAAGGAAGCCCGGCTTAACATGGACGGGCCAGGTAGATGAACTGGAACCGCACATCAGGAAGTTTGAAGATATCCGGACCCAGGGCGTACAGAATTTCTGGTTTTCGGGTGGGTTGGTGTATTATCTCCGGTTAGCAGACATACTTCTATGTAAGGCTGAATGTTTAAACGAAATTGGTAAAACTGCTGATGCGGTGAACCTCGTTAATTCTACAGTGAGAACAAGAGCGTTTGGAGGAAGTCTATCTGGCGCAGAAGCCTGGTCAACCGGAATGTCGCAGGCTGATTTCAGGACCAGGATACTCGATGAAAGGATGAGAGAACTTGGCTTTGAAGGGTGGAGGAGAATGGATCTTATACGTACCGGCAACTTCGTTAACTATACAAAGGAGCGCAACATATGGGCAAAGACGTCCGGCACGTTACAGGATTTTCATCAACGATATCCGATACCAGAAGCCGAGCTCAAGCAAAATGAAAACTTCAAAACTGAAGACCAGAACCCTGGTTATTAGAAATTTTGATTCAAGGTCAATCTGAATTAACCGAAAATATTATTGAAGTAGTTGGAGCGCCCTGTTGCAGGGAAAACTGTACGGGCGCATCTGATAATATTCAGGTCGTTGCTTACTGCACCCGGGAACTTTTACGGTCTGGAGCCACCGTTTTACCACAGTGAAACAATAATCTCAATTCAAAGTATCATATAACATGAAGTATAGGTTTGTAAATGTCGGGATGTTCCTGGCCGCACTTGGATTATCATTTCTGTTTGTAAGCTGTTCTGGCGACGATAAATCTTTGGAGCTAACATCGAAAGACGGCCAGAATACCATTGAACTGTCGGTGAATGAAAATGGACAGCTTTATTACCAGGTAAGGCGCAAGGATAGTGTGATGATTCAAACTTCTCCACTCGGTTTGAAATGTGACGACCAGGATTTTACGCAGGGCCTGTCAGTCACCGACATATCTCCTGTGCAGGAAAGAAGGGAAAAATACCAGTTAAAAGTTGCGAACAAAAAAGAAATAGATCAGTTGTTTAGAACGAAGAGTGTGACCTTAAAAAACAATGCGGGAGCTTTATTGATAATCGATTTAATTTCCGGACAGGAAGGAGTTGCGTTCCGTTATCGTTTTCCTGAGCAACAGAATAAGGTACGTGTAGTAGAAGAAGAAATCACAGGTTTCCAAATTGATAGTAAAGCAAAGGGCTGGCTACAACCATATAATAGCGCAACTTATGTGACTCCTGGTTATGAAGATTTCTACCTGGAGGTAAATCCGGGCGACACGATTGCAAATGCACGAAACCCATCTGTCGGTTGGTGTATGCCTGCACTCTTTAATGTAAACAACAAAAAGAATTGGATCCTTATCGCTGAAGTCGGAACAGATGGTTCTTATCCTGGGTGTCATTTGCGGCCAGATTCAGAAGGAGGATTGTATAAGGTTGCATTTCCCAGGCAGGATGAAAAATTTCAACTCCCATTAATTGGTGATGGAAGTCCAAATCCAAGATTTAATCTCCCGTGGACGATGCCCTGGAGAGTTGTTATCGTCGGGGACCAGGCCGGAGACATTTTATTATCAACTCTAATCACGGACCTGGCGCCTGCGTCAAAAATAGAAGATGTCTCATGGATCGAATCGGGCAAAGCCTCGTGGTCATGGTGGTCGCATCCTGAAGATATGTCTGCCAGGATATATAATGAATTTACTGACCTGGCCGTATCGCGTGGCTGGGAATACACGTTGTTTGATGCCGGGTGGGAAAAAGCAGATTCAATAGCATCCATAATAGATACTGCAATATCGAAAGGAATTAAGCCGCTGGTCTGGGGATTTTCGGGAGATTATTATGATCCCGAAGCAAGAAGGAAACGTTTAAAACGATTTGCGGAAATGGGCATTAAAGGAGTTAAGGTAGACTTCTGGTGTTCCGACAGGCAGGAAGTGATGAATGCATTACACGGTCTGTTTGAAGATGCAGCAAAAGAACGTTTGTTGGTGAACCTTCACGGTGTTACCGTTCCACGGGGCTGGCATAGAACGTGGCCGAATTTTCTAACGGCTGAAGCCGTGTTAGGGCTCGAAAGTTACTTCTATGAAGAGCGCTACCCTGAGAAATCGGCCGAGCAAAACACCTTATTGCCTTTCACAAGGAATGTTGCCGGTCCCACCGACTATACAGCAATTGCTCTTACCATGAGGAAATTCCCTCGTGTAAATACAGCAGTTCATGAACTGGCGGTTCCCATGATATATACATCCGGTATTATTCATTTTGCCGATTCAAGAGAAGTGTTTGATTCATTTCCGGCGGACATAAAAACCTTACTTAGGGAAATGCCGGCCACCTGGTATAAGACAGAGTGTATCAATTGCGAACCAGGAGAAGCCATCGTGCTATCCCGGCAGAAGGATTCGTTAAACTATGTTGTTGGAATAAATGGCGGCGATAAACAACTGCCTGTGAAATTTGATCTGAAAAAATATGCCGGTAACTATTCACATTTCAGAATAATCAAGGAAGGGAAAGATCCGTTGATGGAATTTGACATCACCACGTATCCTTTAGATAACAATTCAGAATGGATTTATTCAATTGCGCCTAAGGGTGGATTTATTATCCAGTTTGTAAATAATTAAAGAAGGTTGTTATAGTAAACTGAGTCGAGCTGTGTGGCCGTCAATTGTTATGCTTCTCAATTGACGTAACCATGCGGTAAGGCCAGTCAAGCCCCGGACTTGCTTCGGGGCTTCTTTTTGGTTAGCAGTGAACGTTGAGCGGTGAGAAATTGGCAGATGGCAGATGTGAGATGGCAGATGGAACGATCTTCTCACTTGTCGCCACCTGTATTGCCGCCCTCCTCCTACACTAAAGCTTCGGAGGACAGGTCCGCCCTCCTCGTACGCTAAAGCTTCGGAGGACAGGTCCGTTCCCCGCTCTCCGTTCTCAATTAAACGCCTGCCTGAACTCGAGTGGCGAGAAGTTTGTTTTCGACTTGAATAATTTATTAAATGACGATGGATGCTCGAACCCTAGTTCATAGGCGATTTCGCTGATCGTTAAGCTGGTCGTTGATATTCTTTCTTTTGCCTTTTCGATTAGCTTATTGTGAATATGCTGCTGCGCATTTTGTCCTGTTACGTTTCTCAGCATGTCGCTTAAATAGCTTGGTGAAACATTTAATTTTTCTGCAAGAAATTGTACTGTCGGTATGCCTTGTGTCAACGGTTTATCGTTGCTGAAATAATCGTCCAGAATTTCTTCGAGCTTTTCCAATAAGGTACTGTTTGCAGTTTTACGTGTGATAAACTGGCGCTTATAAAACCGGTTGCTGTAATTCAGTAATGTTTCAATTTGCGAAATGATCACGTCCTGGGTGAAATCGTCAATCGTGTTTTGTAGTTCTTCTGAAATGTTTTTAAAGATAGAGACGATGGTTTCTTTTTCTTTATCCGAAAGATGCAATGCTTCATGTACGGAATAAGAAAAGAATCCATATTGTTTTATTTTTTTCGCCAAAGGGTATCCAGCTAAAAAATCCGGATGAAAAAGCATTGTAAAACCAGAATGATCATGGCTTACTTCACCTTTTGCACTTACCTGGTTTGGAGCCTTAAATAACAATCCACCTTCGTCGAAATCATAATAGCCTTGTCCATATTTTATTTTTCCCTTCAGGTTCTTCTTAAACGATATTTTATAAAAGTCGTGTGTGAAAGAATCCGGCATCCGGGTAAGATCAACGTCGTTTTCCTTGTTTTCGACAAGGCTCATCAGCGGGTGCAAAGGCTTTGGTAAGCCAAGCACCCGGTGTAGGTCGGGAAGTGTTTCAAACTTATGCGG
>JAFAGE010000382.1 GCA_023423015.1 Bacteroidota bacterium | reverse complement strand
CTTGACAGCAGCGCGGCAATAGCGCAGGCAAAGAAAATGGCGGAAGGAAAAATTAAAGGAAAGCTGCTGGAGTCCGTAACACGCGTGCTGATGATGTCGGGCGACGCATCCCTTTTCAGCAAGGTTTCCAAAACTTTTGACGACATGCCTTTTTCCCAGGCGAAATTTAACCTGGTTCAACCTTTTGCACAGATGCTGGTAAGGATTGACGATGAAGAGCAGTTCAGGAAAGGAGTGGATATGATTATCGGATTCCGGGATCAGATACCGGCCGACTACGGTGTGGCACCCTATATCAACAATCTTTTAAACTCCGTAGCTTCCAAAAAGCAGGTAAAAGAGCACGGGGATTATATTCGCGCGAAAACAGCGGGCAAATAATATAAGTGAAAGGTGAAAGGTGAGAGGTGAAAGGATAATTCTTCACTTTTCACCTTTTACGTTTCACATTTCACGTTTCACGTTTCAAACTTTTCACCGGATTCGCAAATGCCGCTTTGATTGTTTGAAAGCTGATCGTTGCCAATCCAACACATATAGCTATTAGTCCGCCTGCGGCAAACATCCACCAGCTGATCGGAACGCGGTAAGCAAAAGCCTGCAACCATTTATTCGTCGCCCACCACGCAATAGGAGAAGCGACAAGCAAAGAAATTCCAATCAGTGTAAGGAAATCGCGCGACAATAAGCTGCTGATCTGCACAACACTTGCACCCAACACCTTTCTTATTCCAATCTCCCTGGTTCGTTGCTCAGCCATGAATGCAGATAACCCAAATAACCCCAGGCAGGAGATAACAATTGCCATCAGTGCGAATGCATTAATAATTGTCGCGAGAGTTATTTCTGCTTCGTATTGTTTGCTCACCTCATCGTCGAGGAATTTATACTCAAATGGCACAGCGGGAAAATGCCTTTTCCAGATAGAAGCTATTTTAGTGAGCAGGGCTTTATACTCTTTGCTGTTTGTAGCAACAATAACATTATTAAGCGGGCTATTCGTAAAAGGATCGATATCCGCATTGTACATTAACATATAAGGCTTCACGCCTTCCCTCAATGAATTGTGATTAAAATTTTTCATCACTCCCACCAGGTCAAATGTCACTACATTATCGCTCGTAAGATTCCAAAATAGTTTTGTTCCGGGAGCTTTCACGGGGTCGAGCGACAATTGTTTCGCCAGTGTTTCATTGATAAGCACTTTAGCAGAATCCTTCAGCCCAAAATCTCTTCCGCTTACGAGTTGAATTCCGTTCGCTTTAACAAAGTTTTCATCCGCAACCATAAAAGGCGCATCACGTGACGTTGTCATATTTCCTCCTTCGAGATACACGCCGATATCGTTCCAGATAAACTGGCTGAGATAATTGTTTGATCGGCTTACGGTTTTCACTTCTGCGAGATTTCTCAGTTCATTGCAGAAGGGAGCAACACCGGCTTTTGCATCGTTTGTATGAAAAGTGAACACCAGTGTTTGTTCAGTATTGAAGCCCAGATCTTTGTTTTTGATGAAATTCAACTGGCTATAAATGACAATGATGCCAATTATAAGAACGATGGAAAGCGTAAACTGAAACACAACCAGCCCTCTTCGGATAGCAGCACCAGAAACCCTATTAGTAAAGTTTCCTTTCAATACATTGATTGACCTGTATGCCGTGAGATACAATGCCGGGTAGCTGCCTGCGATCAAACCTGTCGCGATTATCAGGAGAAACACAATCATCAGCAGCCTGTAATCGCCCAGCATCGAAATACTGATGTCTGCCTTCGTGACCCGGTTAATGGAAGGCGTCAGGAACCAAAGCATAGCTACAGTAACTATCATAGCCAGGAGAGAAAGAATAAAGGATTCGCTGAGAAACTGTTTAACTAAATCCTTCTTACCTGCGCCAACCACCTTGCGTACCCCTACTTCTTTCGCGCGCCTCGATGCTCTTGCCGTGGATAAATTCATGAAGTTGATACAGGCAATCAGTTGGATCAATCCTGCGATCGCCAGCAGCATATTCAAAAACGAAGGACTTACCGGTTCGGAAGCTTCCGCGTTGTAACCTGTTGTAGTGTGTATTGAAGTTACGGCCTGCAAATGCAGTTCCTTTTTCATTCCCAGTTCTTCAAGTTGGGCCTGCCCGTACTTTTTAAGAAAGGCTGGAAGTTTCTTTTCAAAGGCAGACGCACTTACGTTTGCATGGAGCTTTACATACGACGCAGTAAAATTGTTTCCGGCCCAGTTCGTGTTGTTTCTCACATATTCTCCAAGGCCTCCGCTATTCATCGCTAAGAACATGTTTGCTGTGATGTGCGATTTCCCAATCGGCTCTGCAACGGCTTTAACCTTAAAATCGTTCTTGCCGTAAGAATTGTCGATCGTAATTATCTTATTGATCGGATCGGCATTGCCAAACATCTTAATGGCGGTCAGTTTTGACAGCACGATCGAATACGGTTCATTTAATGCATTTTCCAACGAGCCACTGATCACACGGTAGGAGAAAACATCGAAGAAAGTGGAGTCTACAAACAATGCATCAGTCTCATAAATTGACTTGTCGTGATACCTGAGCAGATGCTGGTTGGTCCCGATCGTGCCGGTGAATCTTGTGAATTGCTGCACTTCTGCAAAATCCCTTTTCATCGCAGGCGCTACAGGTGGTGAGCAAGTTGCCATATTCTGGGGCTGATCGCCTGGCAACACAAGGGCTGAAGTAATGCGATAGATGTTTTTGGCGTCCTCGTGATGTTTATCATACGCGTACTGATCGCGCACATAAAGCACAATATACAGGCAACACAAGGTGCCTATAGACAACCCAAAAATATTGATAATACTGAACGACTTGTTCTTGAGAAGAAATCGATGAGCAGTAACTAAATAATGTGTAATCATAAGCCTGCGTGTAGAATCTAACCGCAGTCAATAACATGCCGGAGATATAAACGATTGGCATTCCGAATTCTAAGAAGATAGGAAGCCTACGAAACTGTTCGTTTATGATACAGACGATACAGGCAATCCTTGTTTCACGGTTCACTTTTCGGCAATGCCGGCAAACGGCAATCATAATTTCATTCAACTTTCACATCAAGCTTCAGCGAAGGTGGATCACCCTTCCTACCAGCTACCACTCGCGCCACCGCCGCCGCTACTTCCGCCGCCGAATCCTCCGAAGCCACCACCGAAGCCACCTCCAAAGC
>JAFAGE010000267.1 GCA_023423015.1 Bacteroidota bacterium | reverse complement strand
TTGGTGCAGTAACAACACTTACGCTGTAAATTTCATTGTCATTCGGGATCTGGTCGTTCTGCAACACATTGCCTGACACTTCGATAACACTTGGGAAAACAAAGTTGTCGTCTATTGCTACTGCTGAAGGATTACAGTGAATAGTTGGTCCATAGTAAGCAGATGCGCTGGCATACAGATCGTCGAAAATAACTCTTGAGTTACCATCACCTGTAGCACCGCCTACTCTTATTTCAACTCTGTAAACACCGACAGGCACAGTATAGGTAGCGTTGTGATTAAATACTGTTGTTGCAGTATGCTTGTCCATCGTAACCGTTTGAAGTGAAGTAAAAACTCCGTTTCTGTCTGTAATACCAAAAGACAACGTACGTGTTGCATTACCTGCAAGTTTGCTTGACAACTTATATTTAAATGAAACGTTCAGCGACGTAGATGTAATATTCAGAAAGGGAGTAGCCAGAGTTCTTTCTCCAGAGGTACTGGTAGGAGGATTTGTGTAAGCGCTTCCGGTTCCGCTGATAACGTCCGAAGTGGTTGTGCTATAATTGAACTGGTTTACGATCCAGCAATTACTAGATAAACCGGTAAGATTTTGATCGAAGTTTTCAGAAAACTGGGCAGAAGCTTTGACGGTGACAAGAACCGTAATCAGCAGGGTCAGGAGTATTCTCATTGTTGACAGTTGAATTGTGATTAATGCACTCCATAGAAAATTGGAAACCTAAGCCTGTGTGAATCGACATTCAGATGCAGGTGACATTAGATATCCAAGCGAATGCCACATGTGTACATTATTGATCATCAGGCAAATTGATCATTGGCGGGTTTGGGAATATTCCCGGAATCGGAAAAATGTCATTTAGAAAGCCCATATATGGAATGTGAGATATTTCTGATACCGTTGATTTGGATACAACGACCGTTGTTATCGTTACGTGTTCGCCTTTTGCGCGAGGCAATTTTGTGTTGTAATTATTTCATCACAAAAAAATCTAAAACAATGAACACGCACAAAGTTTGGTTCGTAACAGGAGCATCAAAAGGTCTTGGATTTTCACTTATCCAACAACTGGTGAAATCGGGATACCGTGTTGCTGCAACATCAAGAACTGTTGGCAGCTTTAGCAAAGAACTCCCTCCTTCTGAAAACTTCCTGCCGCTGGCAATGGAAGTGGTAAATGAGAAGAGCGTTAAACAAGCTATTTCTAAAACCATTGAAACTTTCGGACATATTGATGTGGTTGTAAACAATGCAGGTTATGGTCAACTTGGAACGCTTGAAGAATTGACTGACCATGAGTCGCGTGAAAATTTCGATGTGAATGTATTTGGCGTGCTGAATGTGATGAGAAGTGTGATGCCACACTTCAGGCAGCGGGGCACGGGACATGTAATTAACATTTCTTCCATTGCTGGTTTCCTGGGAGCTTTCCCGGGCTGGGGGATCTACAACGCTACGAAATTTGCTGTCGCCGGATTAACAGAGGCCTTTTCTGCCGAAACAAAATCTATGGGCATAAAGTCTACTATTGTGTATCCCGGCTACTTCAAAACAAATTTCCTCCTCCAGGGATCGTTACGCACAGCCGCTGATCCTATTGATGCTTACACCGAAGCACGCGAGTTGGAGAAGATTCACAACGAACAAATTATCGGTAACCAACCCGGTGATCCTGAAAAAGCAGCCCTTGCATTCATTGAACTGGCTGAAAACGAAAACGCCCCGCTCCACTTCTTCATGGGAAGCGACTCAATCAGCATGGCGAAAAGCAAGATTGATTTGTTGAACCAGGAGCTTGCTTCGAATGAAAAGCTCGGCAAATCAACTGACTTCCAGGTGGTAGCTGCTGCCTGATCATATGTAAGCTCTTTCATTTAAATTTATAAAGAGATGAACCAAAAGAATCTTCACCGGTTTGACACCATCAGCGCTTTTCATAAGATGAGCGGATTACCTGCCCCGGAACATCCTTTAGTGAGCCTGGTAGACTATGGCCTGGTGGAATACCAGACTGATGAAAAAGAAATTGCCTGGGTGCAAAACTTTTATTCCATAGGTCTTAAAAGAAACATACAGGGAAAATTCCGGTATGGTCAGCAATCATATGACTTCGACGAAGGCCTGCTTTCATTTGTTGCACCGGGGCAATTGGTTCATATCGTTGTAGAAAAGCCTGTTGTGAAACCAACAGGCTTTCTGCTGCTGATTCATCCGGATTTTTTATGGAACTCTACCCTGGCAAAAAATATCAGGCAGTATGATTTCTTCGGATATGCAGTGAATGAAGCCCTGTTTATGTCGGAGAAGGAGGAAGCAGTGATCACTGAAATACTGCACAATATTAAACGCGAGTATCATTCCAATATTGACAAGTTCAGCCAGAAGATCATCATTGCACAAATTGAAACACTGCTCAACTACTGCGAGCGTTTCTATGAACGGCAGTTTATTACGAGAAAGAAAAGCAGCCACCAGGTTCTGGAAAAGCTGGAAGAGGTATTAGATGAATACTTTAAAAGCAACGATCTTAGAGACAAAGGATTGCCTTCTGCACAGTTTGTTGCCGGTGAGCTTCATGTTTCGCCTAATTACCTGGGGAGCCTGTTGAAAACACTTACGGGGAACACGACTCAACAACACATTCATAACAAACTTATTGATAAAGCGAAAGAGAAGTTGTCGACAACAAGTTTGTCGGTAAGTGAAATAGCATACGAGCTTGGTTTTGAATATCCGCAATCGTTCAGCAAACTGTTCAATGCAAAAACCAAACTTTCTCCGCTGGAGTTTCGTGAATCATTTAATTGATGCAAATACTTCATTAATACCACGGCTCATAGCTAATCCAGTCTACCTCTAATTCATACTGACCTTTAGGCTTCTCCAAAGATGCCGGGTTAGTATGCACCGACCAGTTATTGGTATGCCAGAAATTGATGCGGTATAAGCTGGGATTTGTAGGGATGCCAAGCGGAGACCCTCGATAATCCCAGAGAATGATTTTTTCGTTCGTTTTTGGGTGCAGCATCCACCAGCAGATCCGGTGGGGGTACCAGTCGAATCCATATGTATAAAAATTGGCGGAAGCATCGAAATCAGGTATAGCTGTTATGGTATCTGGCTGGTTTTGCTTACCAGTAAGCGGAGAGCTGGTACCATTGTGATTCACCTTGTGTTCGGTTTGATAGATAATGCCTTTGGCCAGGTTGAGTGTTCGCCCGACACGTTGGAGTTGCCCATGCTTACCCGTCCAGGTTCCTACATATATCACCGTGGGATCAGCAATAAGCCATTCGAAATCTATTTCACTCAGGCCCGCTATCGTGTCCATGTGGTATGTAAAATACCCAACCACGGCTCCTGTATTTGGTTGAGTTTTGCGTACATCAGGCACTTTAAGGCGGGCACTATAAGTTCCGAAGTGTGTGAAGCCTTTCGAGATTATTTCCGGGCCTCTTCCGGGTCCGGCGCTGTCAGAAGGGTCGAGTTTGAATGAAAGCACACGGGTTCCATTTTCTTTAGCTGACTGCGATCCCAGCTTCCACTTGAACGGAGCTTTTGTGCCGGTTGAACCATACCTGAAAAAAGGGCTTGCCGTGTCGTTAAAATGCTCGGTAAATGTTTTAAGAAATGTGCGGGGCTGCTGTGCCTGTAAATGAGTTGCCGCAAAGAAGACACATACGAATAGGGCGAGTTGAATAAAGTGCTTAGCCATAATGGAATATAGCACGAAAATTCCATTAAAAGCGATTGATAGGATTAAAGGATAGGTGGAAATCTTTCTGCTTCTCCTGTAAGGATAATGATTTCGAAACGTCAATCCTGGAAAGACTTATATGTCACCCTCATTCAAAACAGCGCTTGCCTGGCTGTTCAGGCTAATTGCTGCCGTAATTATGCTTCAAACTTTATTTTTCAAGTTTACAGCTTCTCCTGAATCAGTATATATATTCTCGGAATTAGGGATGGAGCCCTGGGGACGTATCGGAACCGGCGTGATGGAGGTGATTGCTTCGTTGCTGATTCTTATTCCACGTACAACAGCAATGGGGGCTCTGCTGGCAGTAGGGTTGATGACGGGAGCTATTCTATCGCATGTATTATTCCTGGGAATTTCGGTACAGGGAGATGGAGGTCAGTTGTTCATTTATGCTTTACTGGTATTTATCTGTTCTCTCATCTTGCTTATATGGTACCGCAGGCAATTATTTGCCCTGATTCCCGGACATCAGGGTACTGCAAACTGAGTTGTTATCTACCCGGGCTTCGCTTCAAAACAGTTTCGATAATTTTATCTTTTTCCTCCGGATTCAAATGTGCTATGGGTTTGCTGCTTTTATAAGCTTTCTGAATAATATTGTTGTGGCTGTTGAATGTTCGGCAGAGGCTGCATTCGCCGAGATGTTGCCAGAGTTTAAAACGCGCTGTTCGGGAAAGGCTTTTCTCCTCTCTTTTAGAAATATAAGTAACGGCCTGCCTGCATGTTATTCCTGGTGTCATTAGGGTGGGTTATTTTTTTATCCAGGTTTTTTCGAGGCATGCACGAAGTTGCAGCTTTGCCCTGTGAATGAGTACCCAATAGTTAGACGAACTTATCCGGAGTACCTTACAGATTTCGCTGCTCTTTAGTCCGTCGACATATTTCATTACAAAAACGCTGTTTTGAATACTTTTCAGTTTGCTTCCGCACGATTTAAACACTTGAAAAAACTCTTCTGTTTCAGCGGCGTTTTCAAAGTTTACACTCCATGGTTGAGGATATAATCCCGTTTTCCAATGATCTTCTTCGTCAAAGAAGGGATTTTCAATATGGTCGTTATTGCTTATCGGTTGGGCCTTTTGTCTTGTTGCGACTTTACGGTAATGGTCTGTTATTTTATTCTTTAGTATGGTAAATAACCAGTTTTTTGGCGATGCTTCACCCCTGAACTTTTCAATGTTTTTCCACGCAGATAAAAATGTATCCTGAACAAGATCCTTGCTGAGTTCCTGGTCGGTCACATGTAAGATGCTGTAACGAAAAAGCTGGTCAGAATAATCCTGCACCCAGCTACAGAACTGTTTCTCTTTTGCATTACGCGGGGTCGCGACCCGTTTGGTTAATTCTGATGTTGTTTGTGCCAACATAAATAAAACACACAACCTCTGCGGGAGGTTATGTCAAAGTTGAAATTTTCTTTTATTAGTTGTACCGGATTTTTTTCCAATTCTCATCGGCTTTGCTGACCAGCCCGGGAATATCCTTACTCCAGGTTTCCTTTACCTCATTGTTGTAGTTGAAGTAAAGTTTGTTGTTTACTATTGTCCACGCGTCAGCCTCAGTAGGTGCTTTATATCCTCCGGCTGTTCCATAGGCGCAATAGCCGCCATATTGCGGTGCATATTTTTCCGGTGCTTCCAGGAAGCTGTCAAGGTTTTCTTTAGATGAAAATTTCCATTGTGCGTTTCTCCATTGAGTTTCCAATGAATCAGCCCCTTTCACGGGTTTCTGGGTTTTGAAGAATGCAACAGCGTCGTATCCGCCAATTGCAGCCCCATCTTTTTGAAATATTTCCGGGTTCTTAGGTTCATTATTACACGCAGTGATAGCGAGGATAAGGATAAGTGCTAAATTTTTCATCTCTTAAAAGTTTTCAGATGACCAGATGTGTGTTACTTATTCGCAACAAACTTCGACCAGTTTTTGTCGGCTTTAGATTTAAGTTGCTGCTCGTCTTTATTCCAGAGAGGAAGTGTGTTTTTAAAAAGGGAATTATAAAACAGGAAAAGCTTACCGTCGGTGATTTTAAATGTTTCCGGATCTATTTCAACTTTTTCTCCTGTAGCACCCATAGCATAGGCGCACCATCCGCCGTATTGAGGTTCATACTTTGCAGGGTTCCCTTCAAATGCAGATTTGTTTGCAGCAGATGAGAAATAATAAACAACGCCCTGGTGGCATAGTTGATGCTGTTTATTTCCCTTAACTGCCTTTCGGTTTGTAAAATAGGCGACAGGATCATAGCCGTCGATAGCGAGATGCGATTTTGAGATGTTGTATTCCTGTGTTTTGGCTGAAGTTTGGGAATGACTAATGGCCACAAAGAATACCATCAGCGCAAAAAGCAGATAACCCTTTTTCATGTTTTTCGTGTAAGGACGGGCGGGGGAGGAAAGCCTTACAAGAGGAGAACGGAGAACGGGGAACGGAGAACGAAAGAAAGGCGGAGGGCGGCAATAATATATCTTTTCACCTTTCACCGCTCACTTTTCACTCCGCCGAAGGCGGATTGCGGAGGGCGGAGGATGGATTAAAACGGAGAACGGGTATCATTTTTGCCTTCTGTGCTATACTTCTGGCTTTTGTCCCCAGGCGTTCTACGTTCCCCGTTCTCCGCTCTATCTCAGCACAGTCGTGTGTCCATTCAACATTCGCCATCCCTGGCTGCGTTTGACCATTACGCCGGTTTCAAGAAGTACAAATGAATATTCCTGCCCGGATGTATCTTTCGACATTGAGTGAATTCTTGCGGTATAAGATGCAAGATTATGGGCAAGAGGAACAATGTGCAGACTGTCGAAGCGGTTGTCTACTTTTTCAATACGTGGCGCATTCCGGGTGAGGATAGTTCTTACGCTGTCGTACGACAGCATGGATGCATAACCTGGCGGCACCCAGAAAAAATCGGCTGAGCTGTCGAAATAATTAAACTCTGCCATTAAGCCATTTTTCTCCATGTCATCATTGAACTTGTGCAGCGTCTGCTTCACTTCATTGATTATGGATTTTTTATCATTATCTGAGAGGGAGGTGTCAGTAGAACATGACGAAATAATGGCCATTGCGGCCATAAGCAGTAGTAGTTTGGGGGTCATATCTAAAGATACCGAACCAGAACAATGTATTACAATGTTATTTCGCCCTCTATTGAATCATCAAAAGTATAGCCGGTGAGCGCTCCAGCTGCCATTTTTACGAATGCTATGGCGTTTCCATGTTTGTTATCCCAATAGTAGCCTTTGATAGGAGTTACTTTTATCACTGATATCCGCGGGTCTTCTTTTCCCTCAGTGAACCAAACCTTGGCAAGTGGCTCCCACAATTCCTTGATCTTTTGTTTATCATGCGAAATAGAGGCGTTACCATGAACGCTTAAAAAATCTGAATGTTCTGATCCCTGGAATAAAAGATGAACAGCATGATCCTGCTGAATCTCCTGGTTTTTGTGACTGTCGTTTGAACTTAAGAACCAGAAATTTCCGCTCTCATCGAGTTGTTGTAGCGACATCGGGCGCACCGCCATAGGAACGCCGTCGGTAGCATGGGTGCAGAAATAACAGGTCTTATTCTTATCCGTGATTTCTTTCATTTTCTTAATGGCTTCTCCGCCGTTTAGATCCTTTCTGTTGTTCTCTGGTTGTTGACGATTGATACTATCCATAATATTTTGTTTTATTTTTTACCTGAACGGCTCCAATTATTTTGCATGGCGCTATACGATTCTTTGCTGATCGTAGATTTTTTCTTCGCCCTCGATTTCCCCTTCTTTTTACGGGCATTGATATTATTCACCAGTGAGTTTTTAACTCCCAGGTTGTTCTTTCCTGTAGACCCTCGTTTTGCCGGGGATTTCTTTTTTGGAGCAGATTTTTTCTTGGGCGCAGACTTTTTCTTTACTCCCTTATTAGCTGCTGATTTTTTACGCGGTGAACCAGCTGATTTACGCGCAGTTTTCTTCTTCGCTCCCGTTCCGGAAGAACGTTTCCGCGGTGAACGCGAAGAAGATGACTTGCGGGCCGATTTCTTCTTTGCTGCCTTTGCCATTGCGTTTTTTTAGGTGAGCAAACGCAATTAGTATGCCTCAGGAGGTGAGCGGTGAAAGGTGAGTGTTTTTTATCGTTGCTTCTTTTTTTCGGCGGCGGCTTTCTTTGCAGCTTCTTTCCTTTCCTGGTCGGCGAGTTTAGCGAGGTATCGCTGAATTGTGCGTAATTGACTTACATGTTTGCGAAGCAGAGGCAGTGCACGTTTGATGGTCATCTGCAACTGGGGATTGGTAGCCGACTCCATGGCCTGCGTAAGTTCATTATACTTATGCTCCTGCACCATCAGCACATTTTCAACCCATACCGTATCAAAATCATTACGAAGTGCTTTGTTGATGTTCTGATAAGCAGAGGCGATCTTTTCATTACCGGGAGCTGTGCCGGCTGCTCTTCCGGACGAACCCGTGCCGGCGGAGCCCAGCTGCTCGAACTCATACAGGATAGAAGTGTGATCGGTATGCATGAGTTGAGCAAAATCTTTCACCTTCTGGTCTGTACCTCTATCGATTGCCAGCTGCGCCAGCATCATCTCACCTTCATTGTCCTGAATGTTTGCTTCGATGAACTTCGAATCGCTCATAGCTGCCGCTTTCGCGGAACGTTGAGGATCGATGGCTTGTGCAAGGCTTTGATTGTAGGTCGCCAGGAGGATGATGATTGCCAGGAATAAAGAAGCTCGCTTCATAGTTCAATAAACGCAATTTTTATGCAAATAGTTGCCTTGTAGGTGATCCGCCTTCGCTAAAGCTTCGGCGGATGTGAAAGGCGACCCACCTTCGCTAAGGCTTCGGCGGATATAAGGGTCAGGGATTTGGGTACAAACGTACCAAGTTCAGATACGTTATTTTCGCACGATATGAAAATGTTGAAATTGCCCCTGCCCCTGTGGACGATCATTGCTCCTGCTTTTGCCTGGCTGTTATTTTTTGTTAAGAGCCAGGATTCGGGTGGAGTATTGATCACATTGCTGGCTGCGGCACTGATGGCCTCTGTGATGGCTGCCGTGCATCATGCCGAAGTAGTTGCACATAAAGTGGGAGAACCTTATGGAACACTGGTTCTTGCCATTGCGATAACTATTATTGAAGTTTCGCTGATTGTTGCGCTGATGCTAAGCGGAGGCGAGTCAACAGGCGCACTTGCGCGAGATACTGTATTTGCGGCTGTAATGATCATCCTCACAGCTATAGTGGGACTTTGCCTGCTGCTTGGAGGATATCGTTTCGGTGAACAGGTGTTTGGCAGGTATGCTGTAAGTGCTGCATTGGTTACACTGACTTCAATCACCGTTCTAACTCTTATCCTGCCTAACTATACCACCACGATAGAAGGACCTACTTACAGCATGAGCCAATTAATATTTGTAGCAATTATTTCGTTGGTGCTTTATGGAACTTTCGTAATGGTGCAGACGGTTCGGCACCGCGACTATTTTCTGCCTGAAAATGCTGAGGGTGACGATGATTCGCATGCCGCTCCTCCATCCGGGAAAAAAGCCCTTCTCAGTACGCTACTTCTTTGCGTTTGTCTTGGAGCGGTAGTACTCCTCGCGAAAACACTCGGTCCAACGATCGAAGCGGGTGTGGTAGGTATCGGTGCCCCGAAATCGCTGGTGGGGATCATCATTGCGGCAGTCATCCTTCTTCCGGAAGGTTATGCTGCTGTTCGCGCTGCACGTAAAAACAGGCTGCAAACCAGCCTGAACCTCGCATTAGGATCTGCCCTGGCGAGTATTGGATTAACTATACCTGCAGTGGCCATCGTTTCTATATTCACCGGCTTCCCTGTGACCTTAGGAATTGACATGAAGTCGACGCTTCTGCTGCTACTTGCTTTGTTTACAATCATGCTTTCTTTCGGCACCGGCCGCACAAATATTCTGCAGGGAGTGGTGCTCCTGGTATTGTTTGCTGTGTATTTGTTTACGACGATAGTGCCGTAGAGGAAGGCGAGGGGTGAAAGGTGAAAGGTGAGAGGTGAGAAGGCAGATGACTTCTGCCATCTGCCTTCTGCCCATGAATTTATCTGCGGTTTTCTCTAAGGTCCCGCTCCAGTTCGTTCAGTTCGGCCTGAACTCTTTTTATTTTATTGATCAGATTTTCGTTCTGTTCTTCGTTCGCGGATGTCATATTAGTTCTGCCAATGTCGCCTGTTGAACGGTGACTTGCTGCAAGGGCATCGGATTCATAAAGCGGACTTCTTTCATTGGTGTAGCCTGTTGCTGAGCGGCCGCTTTCGGAGTACAGGTCGGCACCTTCGCGTTTACGGAACGCGCTGCCTGAAGGTTTATCCCGCATCTCACCCAACTTCCTGTGTCGGTACATATTTTCCTGGTTGAAGTTGGAATGTTCGTAGAAATTCTGGGGCTTGTGCCAGGAAGTGGACCTGAACGGAACCGGCGTGGTAGCTGCAGGGGCAGAAAACACACTGTATACCTCGTGTTCATCGTAGTCGGTGATGCTGCCACTATATGTGGGCAAAGCTCTCAATTGCCATGCTGATACAGAGGGAACGATAACATCATCGTCGGTTTCATGAAGCTCAGCAATGCCGATTGGAATCAGCACTTTGCGCTTATCAAGATCAAAATGATTGTCTTTTAAGTTCGCAATAATGTAGCGAACCTTTTCCTGGTCCTCATCAAACAACAGATCGTCTACTACTCCTACACGATGGTTGTCCATGTCCCTGATTCTCCAGCCGATAACATTTGGTTGTCCGTCAGCTATTTCATATCCGCTGCCATGCAACTCACGAAGGCGGCTGCGTGTGGTATTCGATTCCATAAATTCAGATTTTTAATCGTTGCTAAATCGGTTTTACTAAGGCGACGTTGTGTCCGTTCGATATTGTTGCGTTGTGTCAGTTGTAGTTGTGCCGGCTCCGGCATCATCATCCATCGACCTGCCTCTCACCAGGAAATAGATAACCGCTCCCAGTATCAGCAGGAGCAGAATCCATGGCCAGACAGGTGATTTCTTCTTTGGTTGAACGTTCAATTCTGCCATACAATAGTATTATGAATAGAATTGCATCAAAATCGTGCCCACAAGGGCGGGCATCTGCGCTATTGCAGAAGTGTCGTACAGATTCTACATTTTAGACGAAGACTGGCACCGGACGACAAAATGCTTGTTCGGGATCAATGCCAGCGCAATTAAGCAGATGAATAAACTTTAAGAGGACAAAGCCTTGATGCGCTTGCTGATTTCTATACATGCCCGTGAGTTGTGATAGGGGCATTTCCACTGGCTCACTTTGTCTATTTTATTGAGAGGGGTGCCATCATTGGCGACTGTCGAAAACCATTCGCCTTTTTCTTTATCGATAACACGTTCTTTTATGAAGTTCCAGTTCTTTAGGGATTCGTCAAGATATTTCTGATCCTTCGTTATTTCCCATGCGTTGAACAATCCGACTATTGCTTCAGACTGGGGCCACCAATGTTTGTTTTTGTCGATGTGGTTTTCAGCTACGTTTCTTTCATTCCACATTCCGCCGTCAGTATCAAGGCCTTTTCTTCCGGCATTGGCGAGTTTAATAGATATCTCCCGAAAGCGGTCAATCATCTGCTGGTCGTGAATGATCAATGCGCTTTCAAGCAACAACCAGGCTGCTTCGATGTCGTGCCCATACGATTCAATTACGGGCGGAATCATATTCCAGCGCTCATCGAAAAATAGTTTTTGATGGCCGGTATTCGGGTCAATTATCTTGTCTGCGAATACCATAAGCATACCGCGAACCTGTTCTTTCAATTTTTTATCCGGCCATACATGATACAGATTGGCAAGTGCTTCAATCACGTGCAGGCTTGTGTTCATTGATTTTTTCTCGTTTGCCGTAGAAAGGCTCATCTGTTCCGTTTTGGAAAATTTCCATTCACGGTCGAAGCCTTCGAAGTACCCGCCATATTCTTTATCATATCCATGTTCTACCATGGTTGAATACAAAGCAATTGCCTCGTGTTTCGCAGCCTCATTTTTAGTAGCCTTGTAGTATTCGCTCAGTCCGTAAAGGATAAATGCATTTGCATAGAGATGCTTACGGGTTTCATTCGGTTTGCCGTCGGCGGTAATGGTCCAGTAAACACCACCGTTTTTACGGTCGAAGAAATGTTTTACAATATATTCATAGGCGCGGTGAGCTGCATCGAGATATTCTTTTTTGGGGGAATGAAGGTATCCTGCTGAAAAGGACCAGAGAATACGTCCATTCAGAATTGCTCCTTTCGGAGCATCAGGATGCGGTTTGTTTTCGGAATCTACTCGTCCAACAAAGCCGCCATTTTTAGTATCTATTGTATGGTCGAGCCAGTATTTCAGTATGTTTTCGTGTTCTTTATCTACTTCTTCCTTGTACTGCCTGAGATCGTTAGTCATTTTACGAGTCTTTTTTCTACAATTATCTGGTAAAGATTTTCAATAAAAGGTCCATACTCAATAAATGTATCAGGCTTTACCACATATTCTGCGGCTCCGCGGGTGAGACATTTATCAATGATACTTTTTGTGTATGAAGTAGAGTAGCAAGTTGAGCAATTATTTCGAACTTTCCCGTTTTATCAAATCCTTCTTTCATGAAAAACTGCTCGTCTTCGTCGTTTTCTACCGTGATGATTTTGAATTTTCTCATGCCACTGATTGCCCTGCAATAATTGCCCGGTATTGGTTGCATATTGTTCAATAAAACCTCTATCGGGCGATAGTAAAGTTAATCAACGCCCGCCTGGTTTTTGGGTTTTATATTGCGGCGTGTTACCCTTTCAGGGTAACTCAGTTAGCGACCTGGTGTTATGTGCAGCTTCCCAACCGATTATGGCTTTTTTGCGGTGAGCACCCCATCGAAAATGTCCATATAAGCCTTCACTTCGGATAACACGGTGACAGGGAATGATAAAGGCAATTGGGTTGCTGCCAATTGCAGATCCAACTGCCCTTTGCGCTGATCCGTGTCCGATGGTTGCTGCGATCTGACTGTAAGTTGAAAGCCGGCCCTCAGGTATTTTCAGAAGTGCCTGCCACACTTTCAACTGAAAAGGAGTACCAGCCAAATGAAGAGTAATCTTATCAGGTGTTTTCATGGAACCTTGAAAGAACCGGGCAATCTCGTGGTGCCAATGGTTTTCGTTCTGCTGAATGTTTGCGAAACGCCAGTTCCAGGCCAATTCATTTATTGCCTTTTCTTCATCCTCGATAAAATGCAGGTGACATATGCCTCTCGGAGTAGAGGCAACCAGGTATTTCCCGAACTGACATTCGGAGAATGAATATGATATCTGTAATTGAGCACCTTTGTTTTTATACTCACCGGGAGTCATGCCTTCTATTCTCACAAAAAGATCGTGAAGCCTCCCTGTACCTGACAATCCCAGGTCGGCAGCCGTGTCGAACAACGTAGGTGCGTGATTGTCATTTAAAAGCCGCTTCGCGTATTCAACAGTGAGATATTGCAGAAACTTTTTTGGACTAACACCTGCCCATTCGGAAAAGAGCCGTTGAAAATGATAGGTGCTCAGGTGAATGTGTGCAGCAA
>JAFAGE010000031.1 GCA_023423015.1 Bacteroidota bacterium | reverse complement strand
AGGTAGTGGTTTTAGCAACTTTCCAAAGGCCGTTTCGGCGTTTTATTGTTCCATCACTTTTTTAGCCATCTGGCTGCGAACCAGCACACGCACGTCGTTCGGGGTATTCAGGTAGGTATCGAGACTTGCTACAAGCATATTTATTGTAGAAGAGTTGTAGCCTACTACCACGTTATTGCGAATAGCTGAATTCACCAGATCCGCGAAAGCGGGTTCCTGATCAATAGTGTCCGGATTATTTCCGAACATCAGGAGAATATCAATTTTCTTTTCTTCTATAAGTGCTTTTACCTGCTGATAGCCTCCTGATTTACCATGTAGCAGGCTTACCACAGGAGCATTCAATGTTCCTTCCAGGAGGGAACCTGTTCGTGAAGTAGAAATGACTATGTGTTTACTAAGTACATGCTTATTGCTGTACGACCATTCAATCAGGTCTTTACGGCTTTGCTGAAAAGACAGGATAGCGATTCGGTTGATGTTGTTGAAATAGTTTGTATGCTTGTTCATATAATGCTTAATTAAAAAAAATGCCTGCTGGGTAGAGCAGGCAATGCGTAAAAACGTTCTCATAGGGTGACTTCAGATGAAGCCGAATTCGTTGCCATGAATTGTTCCGTCTATCATACGATCCGCAGATTTTTACCTGTATTTAAAACCGTTGAAACGATCTCCACATTATTTTTCTCAGCTTCAGGCATGATAACGAGGTCTATGTCGGAATCACTTAGTATCGAGTTGACATTTTCAACCACTTCCGTTTCAGGCAGGTCATTCTTAACCCATGTATCTGACAGGTGCTTCGCGACGAATATCTTTTTAACAGGGTTGCTACCCTCGATGCAAACGCCGGCTACCGTAAAGTTCTTACCTGCCACACTCTGTTCAACCTGACGGATTTTCTTAAGATTTTCCATTCGTTCGGGTTCTCTCTACAATTTGTATTAACGGACGCAAAGGTAAAGCAATTAGTTTAAACGATTAAACTATGCAAGCCATCTTTAACAACCAAAGGTGGAACTTTGTTTACCGGGTTGGCATAAAGTTTTGATTTATATGTATATTGAGTAACATCTTTGTAGCTGAGTATAATTAATCGTTTAACTAATTCGCGTATGAACCGAAAAGTCTCGCTCAAGGATATCGCCCGCGAAGCCGGCGTGTCTACAGCGTTGGTTTCGTACGTGTTAAACAATCTGAAAGAGGGAAGAATCAGGAAGGAGGTAAGCCAGCGGATCCGTGACGTGGCCCGCCGGTTAAATTACAGGCCTAACCATCTTGCCCGGAGCCTTAAGACGCGAAAGACCTTTACCCTGGGGTTGGTGGTGGCCGACATTTCCAACCCTTTCTCTTCATCGCTTGCAAGGATCATTGAAGATGAGGCTGACCGCATGCAGTATACCGTCATTTTTGGCAGTTCTGATGAGAATCCCGACAAATTCTCGAAACTCGTAAATACATTTCTCGACCGCCAGGTAGATGGACTGATACTTTCGCCACCGGAAGGCTCGGAATCCCAGGTAGAAGAATTGCTCAACAGCAATGTTCCCTTTGTGTTGCTCGACCGGTATTTTCCGGATCTGAAAACCAGTTATGTTGTACTTGACAATTTCAATGCGGCCCGGGTAGCCACAACACATTTGGTGCAGGCGGGCAGGAGGAGGATTGGTTTTATCGGCTATTCCACTTCGCTGTTGCACCTGAAAGAACGGGAACAAGGTTTTGTTGCTGCGCTTAAAGAATGCGGATTAAAGCCGGTGAAGTCGCTTATGAAGCGGGTGCAGGTAGCATTCAATGAAAAAGAAATTGCGCAGGCACTTAATGAGTTGCTATTGCAGGATCCTGCTCCCGATGCATTGCTGTTCTGTTCAAATATTATCGGTGCGATTTGTCTGCGAATAATTAACCGGTCGAAGTGGAAAGTTCCGGACCATCTGATGATTGCATGTTTCGATGAAACAAGGGCGTTGAACCTGTTTTATGCACCTCTTACATTTATCAGGCAGCCACTCGATCAATTGGGCCAAACGGCGACGCGTATCTTAATCAGTAACCTCGGTGAAGAAAAGAACGTCGTCCAGGTAAAAATGGAAGCGGAAATTATTGCGCCCTCTTCGCAGCGTGCAGACGATAGGTCAGGAAGTAACGTGTAGTGCTTCAATAAATGCTTCAAGAATGCGGTTTACATAGACTTGCTGCGCATCCTCGCCTTTTGCATCATGCAGGTCGATGCGTGAGGAACCCACAATTTCGGTACCCTTGCTGATGGCATAAAATGCATACATTTTAAAGCCCGATTCTTCTACCGGCGTTGCATAACCGGTTACAGCCAGTCCCCAATGACTATTGAATAACTGAACCGCTCCTTTTGCCATCTGAGCAGCAATTTGTGCCGACACGCAATTGCATGCCTCACCCAACTGCCTGTCTATATGAAGCAATTTCGTTTTCTGGTCAATGTTATACGCAGTTACTCCTCCTTCGAAGAATTGCATAGCTCCTTCCGCGCTGGCCAGGGCTGCCTGCAGAAAACCAGCTGTGACACTTTCTGCCACGGCAATATTTTCATTTCTTTTTACCAGTTCTTCCCTGATGCTGTCAATCAGCTTATTATTAAATTCCATAGCCGGTTTGTCTATAGAAAAAAATTGAGCCAGCATTGAGCTAAGCAGCTCGCATATTTAATTACCTTCATATTCGATACTCCCCCATTAAAGCAACCATTCACTTACCAAAACAAAATTGCCATGAAAAAGTTATTTCCTTTCCTCGCGTTGCTTGTTATATTTTCATTTGTTCCTGCAGATAAAGGCATATCAAAGAAAGAGAGAAAGTATGCAGTGAATATGCTCAAAGAATCTGCTAAAGCTGTAGAGCAGGTAATTGCAGGTTTGAACGAAAGCCAGCTTTCTTTCCAGCCATCAGAAAAACAGTGGAGTGTGGAAGGATGTATCAAGCACATAGCCATGTCGGAGCAAATGTTGGGAGGTGCTCTTGAAAAAGCAATGCAGGAGCCTGCAGACTTAGCGAAGAGATCAAAGATCCAGGCTACAGATGAGCAGATTGTTCAATTTCTTTCCGATCGTTCTGCCAAACAGGAGACCATGGATCCTCTAAAACCGGAGAACATTCCATTCAAAACAACTGCCGAAGCATTGGAATCATTTAAACAGAACCGTGCAAAACTTATGGCTTTCGCTAAATCAACAAAGGAAGATCTGCGTAGTCATGTAGTTGAATTGCCATTCGGAAGCTTTGATGCCTACCAGATGATTATCCTTATTGCTGCACATAGCGAACGTCACACAAAACAAGCGGAAGAAGTAAAAGCAAGCCAGGGATATCCGGCTCAGTAAATATACCAGGTCAGGTCAGGCGGGTTATCAATCATAAATTGTAACCCGTTATGCCGAATGCACTGATCATGAAGATCAGGAAGAGAACGATTACAATAGTTTCTTTCATAGAGAGTCTATTTAAAGCCAAAGGCTACAGCAATAAGTTAAATTACTGTGCCAGTTTCTTCCTTTTCGTACCATTCCAGCTTTTTGCGTAAAGTGTTGATTTCGCCTTGCATTGCGCGCATTTTGGCAACGAGATGTACCAGGGCATCTATACCTTCCGGATTGATTCCGAGAGAATACCAGCTCGTAAAAACCTCAAGTTGTTGCAGCTGTTCCTCATCAATAAACAGTCCTTCCTCATTTTGTGACACCTCAATTAGGCCTTCTACCAGGAGTGAATTGATAAATGCTTCATTTACATTGTGAATGGCGCAAAAGGTTGAAATAGCTATCCGTTTTCCTTTCATGATTGGGATAATTGTCGGATGAGTTCTTTTTGTTTTTCTGTGAGATTAGTGGGCAACTTTACCGAGAAAGTCACGATAAGGTCGCCAAACTGTCCTTCCTGTTTATACACCGGAAATCCTTTTCCTTTCAGTCTCACTTTAGTATTGTTCTGCGTTTCGGGTTTCACTTTGAGTTTCAGCTTTCCACCAAATGTGTCTATCGTTATATCTCCACCTAACAGAGCCGTCCAGAGATCCAGCTCGGCCATTATTAAAAGGTCGTTACCAACGCGTTTGATTTTAGGATCGTCGGTAATTACAAAAGTGATATAGAGGTCTCCGTCCGGACCGCCATTTTTGCCAGGTCCGCCATGTCCTTTAAGCCTGATTACCTGTCCGTTCTCCACCCCGGCCGGAACGGTAATCCGCACTTTTTTGCCGTTAATATCCAGGGTATGTTTCCGGGTTTCGTATGCTTCTTTTAGAGGAATGTGTAATTCCGCGTTGTAGTCCTGACCACGGAATTTTACCTGGCCCCGGCTCCGGCCTCCCATCCGTGAGCCGAAAAGTGACTCAAAAAAGTCTGAAAACTCGTCATTATCAAAGCTGCCGGTATACTGTTCCTGACCTCGGTTCGGGCCGGCCTGTTGTTGACGCGCCTGTTCGAATTGTTCGGCATGTTTCCAGTTTTCGCCATAGGCGTCATATTTCCTGCGTTTTTCGGGATCGCTCAGTACTTCATGAGCCTCATTGATTTGCTGAAATTTCGCGTGTGCTTCTTTGTCGTTGGGATTGAGGTCGGGGTGATGTTTTCGGGCAAGTTTCCTGTATGCTTTTTTAATATCGTCGTCTGATGCATTTTTGTCCAGGCCCAGGATTCCGTAATAGTCGATGTATGCCATACCATTCAGTTTACCCGTTATTATAAAGGTAAGCAAGAAAAAAGGCCGTTACAATATTGTTAATTCATTATGGCATAATTCTTTATCTTCAAAACTTGTATTCACTTTGCAGTTATGATGAAATATCTACTCCTCGGGCTATTTGCCATTTCTTCGTTTGTACTGCAGGCTCAGTCAGATGTAGTACAATGGACGTTTGAATCAAAAAAGGTGGGAGATAAAAAGTATGAAGTTCGCCTGATTGCAGAAATGAAAGATCCATGGCATATTTACTCTACTTCCACTCCCGATGGAGGACCGGTACCTACAACCATCAACTTCAGCAAGAATCCGCTAACCGTCATTGATGGCAAGATCAAAGAAGTGGGCAAACTTGAAACAAAATTTGAGAAGGTGTTTGATATTGACACCCGTTTCTACAATAAAAGAGTAGAATTTGTGCAGGTTGTGAACCTGAGGGGCAACGCAAAAACAAACCTGACAGGAACCGTTGAATATATGGCCTGCACCGATAAGGAATGTCTGCCTCCGCGGGAAGTACCGTTCACGATTGCGTTGAAGTAAGCTGGCGAGGAACTTTTCACCTTTCACCTCTCACTTCTCATTAATTCCACTCAAGCAATCCGGCCAATTCGAGACTTTTCTTTTTGAGCTTTCTCAGTTCCACATCTTCGATCACGGGTTCTGGTGTTAAGATCAGGGAGTTGTTGTTTTCTCTCCACCACGTTTTTTCTGCGAGTTCACGGAACGGCAATACGCCCACCAGGTATTTTCTTTCTTCCATGGCGTGCCATTCTTCCACCCATTCAAAACTATCGCGGGGAATGTAGCGCAGATCGTCGAAGCTGATGTACACTTTTACAAAGAAGTCGTGTGTCAACTCATGGGGTTTGTGATGATACAACTTCTTGTATTCGTAACGATATTGATAACGCAATGCAGAAATGTCGCTGAGTACAGCAGATGCAGTTGGAAAACTTCCCGCGCCTTTTCCGTAGAAGAATTGTTTGTCGGCAAAACCACTTTCGATCACTACGCCATTGTATTCGTTGCGTACAAATGCAAGATGGTCGTCGTGGCGCACAAACTGCGGCAATACAAACGCGGCTACTTTTCCATTTAGTAACTTTTGAGCCTGGGCAACAAGTTTGATGTGGTAGTTCTTTTCCTTGGCCACAGAAGCGTCGCCCGACTGAATATTCTGAATTCCTGTAAACACAATATTGTTCGGACTATCAAGAATTCCATAGGCATGCGCGAGCAGCAAAGTCCATTTATTTACAGCATCGTAACCTTCAACATCGAGGGTAGGATTGCTTTCTGCAAAACCCAGCTGTTGCGCAAGAATGAGGGACTGTTTGTAATCCAGTTTTTCTTCAAACATCCTGGTGAGAATGAAGTTGGTTGAACCGTTTACAATTGCTTTTATAGAATGAAGCAGATCGTTGTCGTAATATTCTTCGAGGTTTCGGATAACGGGTATAGATGCGCAGGCAGCTGCTTCATATAAAAATGGTTCACCTGTATTTTGCTGAAGTTCGAGTAGTTCGGGTAAATGTTCTGCAATCATCTTCTTGCTTGCACTTACTACGGATTTTCCGTTTTTCAAAGCGATTGACACAATGTCGAACGCTGCTTTTGAGTCGTCGATCACTTCCACAATTACATTGATGTCGTTATCGTACAACAATTCGTCGCGTTCGGTAGTAAACAGTTCTTCCGGTGCATTTCTTTTTTTGCCGGGATGTTTGATACAAATCCTTTTTATTGTAGCATTTAACGAAGGCGTCTGGTGCATGGCTTTATAGAGCCCTTCTCCGACAACGCCAAAGCCGAATAATCCGATCGTGAGTTGCTTGTGCGTATCCATATCAATTGGTGGTTTCGAGTTTTTGAGTGGTGGTTAGGTCTTTCTTCAAAAATTCGGTAATGTGTTCCTGGATCTGGTTGAATTCGAGGAGAAATCCATCGTGACCATAAGGAGACTCGATCAGCCTGAACTTCGCACCGCGAACATGTGAAGCAATATATTCCTGCTCGGTTACAGGGAAGAGCACATCCGTTTTGATACCTATCGACAAAGTGCGGGCTGTGATTTGCTGCAATGCAGAGATTATATCTGTTCTTCCGCGACCCACATTATGCGAATCCATCGATTTGCTTAACGTGTAATAGCTGAATGCGTTGAATCGTGCTGCAAGTTTTTCTCCCTGGTAACGCTGGTAAGATTCGCTGTTGAATTGCTGAACCTTGTCGTTAGTCTGTTCGGCCTGCCCGGTATCGTAAGTTTCATAACTGCGGTAGGAAAGTAAAGCCACGCTTCGAGCCACTTTCATTC